>NZ_JBEXHP010000022.1:0-73366 GCF_040607895.1 Micromonospora sp. NPDC005220 | reverse complement strand
CCTCGCCGATCCGCACCGCGGCCGGCGCGTCGGTCAGCGGGGTGACGCCCGGGGCGGGCGTGGCCAGCGAAGCCCCGAGCCGGGCGAGGCGGGCCACCAGGTCGTCGACGCCGCCCGGCGCGACGGCGGTCGGTGCCGCACCCAGGACGCCGCGGGCAGTGTCCAGATGCGCCCAGGCCGCCCGGTGGGAGTTGACCGCCTGCCCGTACGCCGACGCGAGCCTGCCCACCCTCTGCCCCCAACGCCACGGCCGTCTGGTCCCAGGAACCCTAACGGACACCGGCGGCACCCGGACAGTCCTGCGAGGACGTGTCCCGCCGGACCGGTCAGGCGGGGCCGCACCCCGCCGGGCCGGTCAGGCGGGGCCACACGCCGCCGGGCCGGCAGCGTCGGCCACCCCGCAGCGGAACACCTCCACCGGCGCCCTCGCCACGTCGGGCACCTGCTCCACCCGCATCAGGGCCAGCCGCTTGTCGACCGGCTCCCCCGAGTCGGGCGTGAACCGGATCAGCCCGGCCACCCCCGGGTAGCCCTGACCGGCGTTCTGCCGGAGCACCTCCGCGTGCACGCCCACCGGGTTGACCGAATCCGGCTCCCAGCGTTGCCGGGGGTCGGCGTGGTGCAGCCGGGCGGCGAGGCTCTCCACCGCCCGGATCAGCATCATCGCCGCGTCGTAGGCGAGGCTGACCCGCTCGCCGACCTGCTCCTCGGAGCCCGGCCGGCAGCGCGGCGGGTCGAGCAGGTCGTCGGCCTGGATCCAGGACAGGAAGCTGGCCCGCGCGTCGTCGCGCCGGTCCTGGGCCGCCCGCAGCGCCGCGCAGGTGGCCAGGGCCGCCTTCGAGACGTACGTGACGGGCAGGTTGCCGGGCGCGGCGGCCCGCAGCCCCTTGTTGGCCATGTAGCGGTTGGCCGAGTCGTCGGCGACGAGGTGCCGGGGCGGGTTGCCGCCGCACTCGCGCAGCGCCCGCAGGAAGCCGTCGAACTCCGACCAACGACCGGCGTAGAAGAGCAGCCCGGGGTAGCCGCACTCGTCGGTCAACCGCTGCCCGGTGCGCCACTCGTCGAGGCGGGTGATCCGGGTGCCGAACTGTTGTCGAAGCCCGTCGACGAGGGTGCCCACGTACAGGTCCTCGGTGAGCGAACTGCCCTCCAGGGTGGTGTAGAAGACATGCGCCTCGTTGACCTTCAACACCTGTTTGGCGTACGCGTCGACAAGCTTCACCTGATCCCGGTTCGGCGCGGAGATCTGGAGGTAGAGGCGGGAGTTGGCGTCCATCTTGTCGGCGGAGAGGGTGGGTGCCAGCACCGGCAGGCCGATCTGGTTCAGCTCCCGCAACGCGCGGGCGGTGCTGGTGCGGCTCTCCACCAGCCCGACCACGCCGAGCACCGTGGGGTCGTCGCGGGCCAGCTCGGCCAGCATCGCCACGGCCCGGTCGGCGTAGATCATCTGCCGGCCGCCGTTGGCGATCACGATTCGCAGCAGCGCCGCGCCGTCCGCGCCAGCCGACTCCTTCAGCAACGCGTACTGGGCGGTGGCCATGCCCTCCAGCTCCTCGCGCTCGGAGACGTACGACTCCTCGTCCGCGCGGGTCCGGTTGCCGGTCAGGGTGCCGAGGTAGACCAGGGTGAGGAAGGGCCGCCGGCGGTCGCTGCGCTGCCAGACCTCCTCGGCGGCGCGGTTCTGCGCGAAGATGCGCTGTTGGATGGTGCGCAGCCGGTCCTGGCCGGGGTCGTTGTTGAACACCTGCGCGGCGCTGTCGCTGTAGCCGACACACTCGCCGCTGCCGACCACCTCGACCGAGACCTGGCCGGTGAGCGAGGGGTGACAGCCCGGCCCCCACCGGCTGGCCACCCACAGGCCGAGCGACGCCACCAGCACCAGACAGAGCGCCGCCGGCAGGAAGCGTCGCGACCACCACGGCGGGTCAGGCGCGGAGAAGGGCCGCAGCCCGCCCCGCGACGGTGGGCCGGTGTCGGTCTCGTCGGGACGCAACGCCACCAGCCAGGTGGCCGGTCGGCGCAGCCGCCGCATCTCCGGCAGCGCCTCGGCCCACTCGTCGTACGCCTCGTCGGCCTCGGTCAACGGGTGCGGTTCGGGCAGGTCCGGTGGGGGTTGCCCGCCGGACGCGACGATCAGCAACGGGTCGTTGCGGCCGGTCTCGGTGCGGACGTCGCCGATCAGGCGGACCAGTTCCCCGCCGACGTTGCCGGGTGCGACGTGATCGATCAGCAGCGCCGGGTACGCGGTACGCCGCCAGTCCGACGGACGCCACGGTCGACGCCGGTACGCCTGCCGCAGGTCCTCCAGGAACGCGTGCAGCAGCAGCTTGTTGACCTGGTCGGGTTGCTCCCCGTCGCGCCAGCCCGCGGTGAGCCGCTCGGCGAAGCCGAGGAAGGTGACCGACTGCCGGGGCGCCAGGTACTGCTGACGCATGAACCAGTTGTAGTGCCGCCCGAGCACCGGCACCCGACCGGAGACGGCGGCCCGGAAGACCACCCCCGGCACGGCGCGACGGACCAGCCAGAGCAGCACCTGCGAGACGATGCTGACCGCGTCCCCGCCGGAGGGCAACGCCTCCGGCGTCCGTGGGCCCTTGCGGTCGCGCAGCCGGCGGACCAGGGCAGCCCGGCTGTCGTCGGCGTCGATGCCCGGGCTGAGGCTCTGCTGCATCAGCCAGTCGGCGAGCGGATAGTGCCGGAAGCGCAGTCGGGCGGCGCCGAAGGCCTCCAGGGAGAGCTGCCGGTACAGCTCGCGCAGCAGCGCCGGCACGTCCCCGGCCCCGGGTGGCACGTCGGCGTCCAGCACGGCGTGCGGGACCCGCCGCCGGGGGCCCTGGCCGAGGAACCGGCGCAGCGGCACCATCAGATCCACTGTGTCGGAGCGGACCAGCCACAGCAGCGGCAGCCGGCGGTCACCGCGGCGGGGTCGCCGCAGCAAACGGGCGAGCAGCGCGAAGAACTCCAACCCGCCGGCCGGTATCCGCTCCCGGCCGCCAGCCGACTGCCGTTGGCCGATCAACTCCCGCTTGGGCACCTCCGACCGCCGCACGCGTCACCTCCGATCCACACAGTGTGACCTTGTGGCGCAAGGCACGCCAGAGGCCGGCGACCGCGGGCCAGCGACGTTCACGGTTGTCGATTAGGTTGGCGTGGCGAACACCCGATGGAGGGAGTCCACCCCGTGCGACGAGTCCTCACGGCGGCCACCACCGCCCTGACCCTCACCACCGCCGGCACCATGCTCGCCGGCACCCCCGGCCACGCCGCCCCGACAGCCTGGGGCCGGCCCGTCGTCACCGCCGCGCCGCAACCCGGCGCGCCCGGACTGGGCGACAAGTACTTCCCCGACTACGGCAACGGCGGCTACGACGTCGAGCACTACGACGTCCGGCTGCGCTACGAACCGGCCACCGACCTGCTCACCGGCACCACCACCATCCTCGCCACCGCCACCCAGGACCTCTCGACGTTCAATCTGGACTTCCTGCTCGACGTCGAGTCGGTCCGGGTCAACGGTTGGGCGGCGAGCACCAGCACCGCGGGTGCGCACGAGGTGGTGGTCACCCCGGCCCGTACGGTGACCCGGGGCCAGCAGCTCACCATCGTGGTGCGCTACTCCGGTGTCCCGTCGGAGACCCTGGTCGACGGTTACACCGGTTGGACGCGTACCGACGACGGCGCCCTGGCCGTCAACGAGCCCGAGTCGGCGTGGTGGTGGTTCCCGAGCAACGACCACCCACTGGACAAGGCCACCTACGACATCTCGGTGTCGGTGCCCACCGGCGTCGAGGTGATCAGCAACGGCGTGCAGCCGCGGCCGCCGCTGGCCGAGGCCGGCAACCGCACCCGGTGGATCTGGCGGACCACCTCCCCCACTGCCACCTACCTGGCTTTCATGGCGATCGGCCAGTACGACATCGTCACCGACACCACCCCGGGCGGCCAGCCGGTGATCAACGCGTACAGCACCTCGCTGGGCGCGCTCGGGCCGGCCGCGCGGGCCAGCATCGAGCGGACCGGCGAGATCGTCGACTGGGAGAGCGGCATCTTCGGGCCGTACCCGTTCGAGGCGCAGGGCGGCGTGGCCGGGCCGGTGGACGGCATCGGCTTCGCCCTGGAGACGCAGACCCGACCGGTGTACGGGCCGGGTTTCTGGCGACGCGGCGCCAACACGTACGTGGTGGCGCACGAGAACGCCCACCAGTGGTTCGGCGACTCGGTCTCGGTGGCCGAATGGCGCAACATCTGGCTCAACGAGGGCTTCGCGTCGTACGCCGAGTGGCTCTGGTCGGAGGAGCAGGGTGAGGGCACCGCCCAGGAGGTCTTCGACTTCACCTACGCCAGTTACCCGGCCGACGACGAGTTCTGGCAGGTGTTGCCCGGCGACCCGGGCGCCGGTCGGATCTTCGACGACGCCGTCTACGACCGAGGTGCGATGACCCTGCACCAGCTGCGGCTGGCCGTCGGCGACGACGCGTTCTTCGAGATCCTGCCGGCCTGGACCGCCGAGCACCGGTACGGCAACGGCACCATCGAGCAGTTCCAGGCACTGGCCGAACGGATCTCCGGGCTGGACCTGGACGACCTCTTCACCACCTGGCTGTTCACCGCCGGCCGGCCCGACGTGGCAACCACCGCCCGCAAGGCCGCCCCGCCAACCGAACCCAAGTCCTGGTCCAAGATCCGCGAGGCCCACCACCTGATGTCGCACTAGCCCCCCACCGCCGCCCCCACCCCACCCCCCACCGCCGCGTCGATCATGGAGTTGTGGTGCCTCACATATCAGGCAAGGGCGCACCTTCTGCCCACCACAACTCCATGATCGACCGGCGGGGTCGGAGCAGCCCGGCCGGCGGCGGGGGTTACGGGGTTACGGGGTTCGCCGCTTCGACGGCGCGGATGTGCCGGTACGCGAACCAGAGCGGCGGGAACGCCACCGGCGAGTTCGCCGTAGCCGCTCGGCATTGTCCATGATCGCAGCGTAACGATGGTCTTCGTCCCGTCTGGTCCCGCAAACGGTGACGGCTGCCTCAGCGGCGTACGCCCTGGCCGGCGAGGGCCAACTCCCCCAACCGGATCGAACCGGCAGTGGGGCCGGCGGGGGCGATGACGCAGACCGCCCCGGCGGGCCGGACGATGCGGGCGGCCCGGAACGCCGCTCGTCGTACCGGATGGCGGGGCTGCGGAACGACCAGCGCGAGGGCCGTCGCGCGGCCGTGCTGCCGATCCAGGGCGACGGCCGCCGCGACAGTGGCGATGGCGGCGGCAGAGCCGGCGAGGACGAGTGTCTGGCGCGGCCCGGCGTGTTCGGCGAGCCAGCCGAGCAGCGGCGCGCCGACCGCGGCGGAGACCGAGCCGGTGACCGCCAGCGCGGCGAGTACCCGGCCCCGCATCGCGCCGTCGGTGTCGAGCTGGGCGCGGGTGCCGACGGTGGTGTCGATGACCACCGCTGCGGCGGCGATCGGCAGGATCACCGCGGCGAAGCTCCAGGTGCCCGGTGCGAGGCCGGCGACGACCTGCAACCCGCTGGCAAACAGGCCCGCGACGATCAGCGTCCGGTACCCCAGCGAACGTCGACGGGCCGCGACCAGCGCGCCCAGCACCGTCCCGACCGCGAACACGGTCGACAGGAAGCCGTACCCGGAGGCGCCGGCGTCCAGCGGCCCGTCGCTCATCGCGGCCATGGTCACCTGGTAGTTGCGGCCCAGGCTGCCGAGCACGAACGACAGGGCGAGCGCGAGGAGCAGCACCGGCTGCCCACGCAGGTAGGCGAACCCGGCGCGGACACCGCCACGGGTCGGGCCGCCGTCCGGGACCGGAAGGCCGGGCACGGCTTGCGGGCGTACGGCGAACAGCGCCACCACCACGGCGGCGAAGCTGGCCGCGTTGATGCCGAACAGCAGGGCGGGGCCGACGGCGGCCACCACCACGGCCCCGAGGCTCATGCCGAGGATGCGGCCGGCGGAGTTGGTGAGCGAGCCGAGCGCCAGGGCGTTACCCAGCGTCTTCCGGTCGACGAGGCTGGCGGCCCAGCGCCCCATCACCGGGCCTTCGATCGCCGAGACGGCACCGGTGGCCAGCGAGATCGCGAAGATCAGCGGCAGGCCGCCGACCCCGGTCACTGCGACCGCCGCCAGTCCGGCGGCGAGCGCCGCGTGGGCCACCTGGGCGGTGATCAGCAGCGGGCGGGCCGGCAGACGGTCGGCCAGCACCCCACCCCAGACACTGAGCAGCAACGTGGGCGCCGCCTGGAGCAGCACGGCGAAGCCCATCGACGTCGCCGAGCCGGTCTCCTTCAGGACGTACCAGTTGACCCCGAGGACCTGCATCCAGGTGCCGATGACGGAGACAAAGCCGGCGAGGGCCCAGATCCGGTAGTTGCGGTGGGCAGCGCGGCGAAGGTGGCACCTCTGGCCACGACGAACCTCCAGCGATCGGCAGCATGGTTCTCCACACCGATCGCGGGGCGGTTCGGCAGCCGACAAGTCTTGCCGGCTTAAACCTTTTTGCCCATCTTTGTGAGGGGCTTCACCAGCGGGAATGTCCGGTCGGTGCGGCAGGTCCGCTGCCGCACCGACCGGACGCCGTCAACTCAGCGAACGGCGAGCGCCTGGGCGGCCGGGCCGACCGGGGCCGGCAACGCGCCAACACCGCCCAGGTAGCCGTGGATGGCGGCGGCCGCCGCCCGCCCCTCGGCGATCGCCCAGACGATCAACGAGGCGCCCCGGTGCATGTCACCGGCCACGAACACCCCGTCGGCGGCCTGCCAGTCGTCCCGGACGTCGATGGCGCCCCGCGGGTTGCGAGCCACCCCGAACTGGGCCAGCAGCGGCTGCTGCTCGGTGCCCTCGAAGCCGATCGCCAGCAGCACCAGGTCGGCCGGCAGCTCCCGCTCGGAGCCCGGCACCACTGTGACGACCCGCCGGCCGTCGCGCTTCTCCACCGTCACCTCGGCGATCCGCACCGCCCGCACCTGGCCGGTGCCGTCGTCCACGAACTCCTGCACCGCCACGGCGAAGACCCGCTCGCCGCCCTCCTCGTGCGCCGGGTAGCTGCGCAGCACCCACGGCCAGGTCGGCCATGGGTCCCGTGACTCGTCGCGCTCCTGCGGCGGCTGCGGGTACAGGTCGAGCTGGTGCACGCCGGCGGCACCCTGGCGGTGCGCGACGCCGAGACAGTCGGCCGCGGTGTCACCGCCACCGATGATCACCACGTGCTTGCCGGCCGCGTCGATCGGAGTGCCGTCCGGCAGCACCGCCGGCGCCAGCCGACGCTCGCCGGTGGCCACGACGCCGGCCTGATCGGTGGCCGCGGTGGCGACCGCGCGATTCGCCGCGACCAGGTGTTCCATCGCCTGGTGTACGCCCCGAAGCGCCCGCCCGGGGGTCTCCGGGGTGTCCCGGCCCTGCAACGCCCCGCCGGCCAGCAGCACCGCGTCGTGCTCGGCGCGCACCTGCTCGGCGGTGACGTCCACGCCGACGTTCACGCCGGTACGGAAACGCACCCCCTCGGCGATGAGCTGGGCCAACCGGGCATCGATGTGCCGCTTCTCCAACTTGAAGTCGGGGATGCCGTACCGGAGCAGACCACCGATCGCGTCGTCGCGTTCGTACACCGTCACCGCGTGACCGGCGCGGGCCAGCTGCTGGGCGGCGGCGAGGCCGGCGGGCCCGGAGCCGACGACGGCGACCGACCGGCCGGACGGCGCCGGCACCGGGCGGGGGATGAACCCACGCGCCGCGGCGGCGTCGGCGATCTCCACCTCGACCTGCTTGATGGTCACCGGTTGACCGCCGGAGATGCCGAGCACGCAGGCCGCCTCGCAGGGCGCCGGGCAGAGCCGGCCGGTGAACTCCGGGAAGTTGTTGGTGGCGTGCAGCGACTCCACCGCGGCGTCCCAGTTGCCGGTACGCACCAGGTCGTTCCAGTCCGGGATGCGATTGCCCAGCGGGCAGCCGTCGTGGCAGAACGGGATGCCGCAGTCCATGCATCGGGTGGCCTGCTCACGGACCAACTCCTCACCGGCCGGCGGGTACACCTCCCGCCAGTCGCTGATCCGCACCGGCACCGGGCGGCGGGCCGGCAGCCGCCGGTCGTAGCGCAGGAAACCGTTCGGGTCAGGCACGTGCCACCTCCTGGGCAGCCACCCGCGGGGCGGGCGGCACCGGCATCGCCGGCACAGCGGGTGCGGTCAGTTCTGTCATCACCGCGTCGTCGACGTCGCGGCCGGCTGCTTCGGCGGCCCGCATGATCTCCAGCACCCGGCGGTAGTCGCGGGGTACCACAGCGGTGAACTCGGCCACCGCCTCCGGCCACCGCTTGAGCAGCTCCTCGGCGACCGCCGACCCGGTCTCGGCCACGTGCCGTTGGACCAGCTCGTGCAGCAGCGACTGCTCCTGCTCGCCCAGCGGCAACAGGTCGACCAGCTCCGCGTTGACCCGGGCGCGGTCCAATCGGTGCACGAACGCCGTGCCGCCGGACATGCCGGCCGCGAAGTTCCGGCCGGTCCCGCCGAGGACCACCACCGTGCCGCCGGTCATGTACTCGCAGCCATGGTCACCGACGCCCTCGACCACGGCGATCGCTCCGGAGTTGCGTACCGCGAACCGCTCCCCCACCCGGCCGCGCAGGAAGACCTCGCCCGCCGTGGCCCCGTACAGGATGGTGTTGCCGGCGATGATCTGATCCTCGGCCCGCTGCCCCGGTTCGGCGTCGGGGTCGAGGAACGGCGCGGCGGCGTCCGGACGGACGATGAGCCGCCCGCCGGAGAGGCCCTTGCCCACGTAGTCGTTGGCGTCGCCGTGCAGGCGCAGGGTCACCCCGCGCGGCAGGAACGCGCCGAACGACTGCCCAGCCGTGCCGTGCAGCACGAACTCGATGGTGTCCTCGGGAAGGCCGGCGCCGCCGAAGCGACGGGTCACCTCGCCGCCGAGCATCGCGCCGACGCTGCGGTGCTCGTTGCGCACCGCCACCTCGACGCGCACCGGCGCCCCATCCGTCAGGGCCGGACGGGCCAACGCGATCAGCTCGTTGTCGAGTGCCTGCTCCAGCCCGTGATCCTGGGCCCGGACCCCGCGTCGCGCCGCACCGGCGGGCAGCTCCGGCAGGTGCAGGACGGGCGCCAGGTCCAGCCCGTGCGCCTTCCAGTGCGTCACCGCCGGGGCCACGTCGAGCAGCTCGGACTGCCCGATCGCCTCCTCGATCGACCGGAAGCCCAACTCGGCCAGGTAACCCCGGACCTCCTCGGCGAGGAAGAGGAAGAAGTTCTCCACGAACTCCGGCTTGCCGGTGAAGCGCTCCCGCAGCACCGGGTTCTGGGTGGCGATGCCGACCGGACAGGTGTCCAGGTGGCAGACCCGCATCATCACGCAGCCCTCGACGATCAGCGGCGCGGTCGCGAAGCCGAACTCCTCCGCGCCGAGCAGCGCCGCGATCAGCACGTCCCGGCCGGTCTTGAGCTGACCGTCGACCTGCACGGTGACCCGGTCGCGCAGCTTGTTGAGCAACAGCGTCTGCTGCGCCTCGGCCAGCCCCAGCTCCCACGGGGTGCCGGCGTGCTTGAGCGAGTTCAGCGGGGACGCGCCGGTGCCGCCGTCGTGGCCGGAGATCAGGATGACGTCCGCCTTGAGTTTCGCCACCCCGGCGGCGACGGTGCCGACGCCGACCTCGCTGACCAGCTTGACGTGCACCCGGGCCGCCGGGTTGACGCACTTCAGGTCGTGCACCAGCTGGGCGAGGTCCTCGATGGAGTAGATGTCGTGGTGCGGCGGCGGGGAGATCAGACCCACACCGGGGGTGGCGTGCCTGGTCCGGGCGATCCACGGCCAGACCTTGTTGCCAGGCAGCTGACCGCCCTCGCCCGGCTTGGCGCCCTGGGCCATCTTGATCTGCAGGTCGTCGGCGTTGACCAGGTATTCACTTGTCACGCCGAACCGGCCGCTGGCGATCTGCTTGACCGCCGAACGGCGGGCCGGGTCGTGCAGCCGCTCGACGTCCTCGCCGCCCTCACCGGTGTTGGACTTGCCGCCGAGACGGTTCATGGCGATGGCGAGCGTCTCGTGCGCCTCCGCCGAGATCGACCCGTACGACATGGCGCCGGTGGCGAACCGCTTGACGATCTCGGTGGCCGGCTCGACCTCCTCGATCGGCACCGCCGGGCGGACCCCGGTGCGCAGGGTGAACAGCCCGCGCAGCGAGCCGGCCTGCGCGGCGAGCGCGTCGACCTTGGCCGTGTACTGCCGGAAGACGTCGTACTGCCGGCTGCGGGTGGCGTGCTGGAGCAGGAAGACCGTCTCCGGGTTGAACAGGTGCAGCTCACCCTCGCGGCGCCACTGGTACTCGCCACCGACCTCCAGCCGGTCGGACGTGGCGGTGCCGGCCGGCGGCCAGGCCAGCGCGTGCCGGGCGGCCACCTCGGCGTGCACGCCCGCCAGACCCACCCCGCCGATCCGGCTGGGGGTGCCCCGGAAGTAGCGCTCGACCAGCCGGCTGTCCAGGCCGACCGCCTCGAAGACCTGCGCCCCGCAGTACGAGGAGACCGTCGAGATGCCCATCTTGGACATGATCTTCAGGACGCCCTTGCCGAGCGCCTTCGCGTAGTTGCGCACCGCGGCGGCCGGCTCCACCCCGGCCAGGATGCCGGCGGCGATCATGTCCTCGACCGACTCGAACGCCAGGTACGGGTTGACCGCCGCCGCCCCGTAGCCGATCAGCACCGCCGCGTGGTGCACCTCCCGGCAGTCGCCGGACTCGACGATCAGCGCCGCCTGCGTACGGGTCTGCTCGCGGACCAGGTGCTGGTGCACGGCGGCGGTGAGCAGCAGCGACGGGATCGGTGCCAGGTCGGCGTTGGAGTCCCGGTCGGAGAGCACCAGGATGCGGACGCCGTCCTCGATCGCCTCGGAGACGTGCCGGCAGATCTCGGTCAGCCGTGCCTTGATCCCGGCCGCGCCCTCCCGGATCCGGTACAGCCCGGAGACCCGGACCGCCTTGAAGCCGGGCAGGTCGCCGTCCTCGTCGATGGAGAGGATCTTCGCCAGCTCGTCGTTGTCGATGATCGGGTGCGGCAGCACGATCTGCCGGCAGCTCGCGGCACCCGGGTCGAGCAGGTTGCCCTCCGGCCCGATGGTCGACGCCAGGCTGGTCACCAACTCTTCCCGGATGGCGTCCAACGGCGGGTTGGTGACCTGGGCGAAGAGCTGGTGGAAGTAGTCGTAGAGCAGCCGGGGCCGGGTGGACAGCGGTGCGATCGGGGTGTCCGTGCCCATCGAGCCGAGCGGCTCGACGCCGGTGCGCGCCATCGGCGCGAGCAGGATCTTCAGCTCCTCCTGGGTGTAGCCGAAGGTCTGCTGCCGGCGGCGCACCGAGTCGTGCGTGTAGACGATGTGCTCGCGGGCCGGCAGGTCGTTCAGCTCGATCAGCCCGGCGTGCAGCCACTCGCCGTACGGCTGGGCGACGGCCAACTCGGACTTGATCTCCTCGTCGTGCACGATCCGCCCGGCCACGGTGTCGACCAGGAACATCCGGCCCGGCTGGAGTCGCCCCTTCGCGACCACGTGGGCCGGGTCGAGGTCGAGCACGCCCGCCTCGGAGCCGAGCACCACCAGCCCGTCGTCGGTCTGCCACCAGCGCCCCGGGCGCAGCCCGTTGCGGTCCAGCACCGCGCCGACGATCTCGCCGTCGGTGAAGGCCACCGAGGCCGGACCGTCCCACGGCTCCATCAGGCTGGCGTGGAAGCGGTAGAAGGCCCGCTTGGCCGGATCCATCCCCGGGTCGTTCTCCCAGGCCTCCGGGATCATCATGAGCACCGCGTGCGGCAGGCTCCGCCCGGCCAGGTGCAGCAGCTCCAGCACCTCGTCGAAGTTCGCCGAGTCGGAGGCGGCCGGGGTGCAGACCGGGAAGATCCGCCGGATGTTGCCCGGCACGTTCGGCGAGCGCAGCAACGCCTCGCGGGCCTGCATCCAGTTGCGGTTGCCCCGGATCGTGTTGATCTCGCCGTTGTGGGCGATGAACCGGTACGGGTGCGCCAGCGGCCAGGACGGGAAGGTGTTGGTGGAGAAGCGGGAGTGCACCAGCGCGATCGCGCTCTCCACCCGCTCGTCGCGCAGGTCCGGGTAGAACGCCGGCAACTGGTCGGGGGTGAGCATGCCCTTGTAGACCATGGTGCGGCTGGACAGCGACGGGAAGTACGCCGGCACGCCCCGCTCGGCGGTCTCCCGTTCGGCCTGCTTACGCAGACAGAACGCCACCCGGTCCAGCTCGATGCCGCGCAGCGGGGAGCCGGCCGGCCCGTCGGGCGTGTCGGTCAGGCGGTGCGCGGCCAGGAAGAGCTGGCGAACCCGGGGCATCGCCGCCAGGGCGGTCTCGCCCAGGTCACTCGGGTCGATCGGCACGTCCCGCCAGCCGAGCAGATCGGCACCCTCGACCAGCGCGTACTTCTCGACCACTCGACGGGCGCGCGCCTCGGCGGCATCGTCGTCGGGGAGGAAGACCAGGCCGGTGGCGTACTCGCCCGCCGGGGGGAGCGCGACGTCGGCAACCGCGCGCAGGAACGCGTCGGGCACCTGGATCATGATGCCGGCGCCGTCGCCGGTGTTCGGCTCCGCGCCACGGGCGCCCCGGTGGTCCAGCCGACAGAGCGCGCCGAGCCCGTTGGCGACGACCGAGTGTGAACGCCGGCCGTGCAGGTCCGCCACGAAGGCCACGCCGCAGGCATCGTGCTCCTGCGCTGGGTCGTAGAGGCCCTGGGCGGACGGACGGGGGTGGGGCGTCGGGGACGCCTGCGGGCTGTGCGGCTGTTCTGTGTCCGCGTACGGCTGAGCCACCGGGCCTCCTGTCGTCACTCAGGTTGGATCATGGTGGGGACGACGTCGGCCCGTGGGTCTATTGAGTCTACGTTAGGGCCGGGGTCGCACGGCCACCTGAGATTGATCACACCGTCCACTGGCTGGGACGTGTAGTCTCGCGCGGTGGATCCGCTACACAAGCACGTCTTCGACCGGTTGGAACGCTTCTACGACGCGGTGCCCCGCGACGTCGCCGCTGCGGAGGAGCATGGCGGGCTGGTGCTGTTCGTCCGCGAAGGCCTCGGCTGGCCGTTCTACGCCCGCCCCCGGATCGACGCCACCGAGCCGCCGTCGCTGGCCGACGTGGCCTCGGTCCGCGAGCGCCAGCGGAAGCTGGGCCTGCCGGAGGCCTTCGAATGGGTGCACGAGACGACCCCCGAGCTGCTGGCGGTGGCCCGCTCGGCGGGGCTCAGCGTGCTGGAGGCGCCGCTGATGGTGCTCGACCCGAGCGCGCTGCCCGACCCGGCGACGCTGTCCAAGGCGGGGGTGCGGGTGCTGAGAGCGGACTCCCCCGACTTCGCCGCCGATGTCGCCGCCCGGCGCGCGGTGGCGGCGGTGTCGTTCGCCGCTGCCGGCACCGCACCCGGTGAGGCCGGCCCGGCCGAACGCGACGCCGCCGTCACCGAACTCGAACTGGCCGCGCTCGACGAGGAGCGCGACCGGATCGCCGACGGCCGACGGATCTCCGCGTTGGCCGGCACTCCGACCGAGGGCGCGCTGGCCAGCGGCATGGCGATGCGGGTGGACGACGTCGCGGAGATCGCCGGGGTGGCCACCCTGCCGTCCGCCCGGCGACGCGGGCTGGGCGCCGCGCTCACCGCCACCCTGGCCCGGGAACTGCTGGCGGCCGGCACCGAGCTGGTCTTCCTTTCCGCGGGCAGCGAGGAGATCGCCCGGGTCTACCTGCGGGTCGGCTTCCGCCGAATCGGCACCGCCTGCATCGCCGAACCCGCCGCCCTCATCCCCTGATCTGCCGGCCGACCGAGGTCAGGTCGGTGGGCGCCGAGGTCCGGTCGGTGGGCGCGGAGGTCAGGTCGGGGGGCGCCACTGGGCCGCGGAGGCCGCGGCGCTGGAGAGCAGCCGGGTGTTGATCGTGCCCAGTGCGGCGTCCCGGGCGCGCAGCGCCAACCGGCCCCGGGTCTGGAGCACCGCCGACATCCGCCGGGTCTGTCGGACCACCGTCGCGGCCCGCGGACGGCGCACCCGGTCGTACGCCTGGACGGCGTCGGGCAGCCGGGCCTCCCGCAGCAGCGACGCGAGTGTGGCGGCGTCCTCGAACGCGAGGCAGGCGCCCTGCCCGAGGTGCGGGGGCATGGCGTGCGCCGCGTCGCCGAGCAGCACCACCCCACCGGGCCCGACCGGAAAGCCGTACGCCCGGGGCAGCGGGCGCAGCTCGCGAACCTCCTGTTGAACCAGGTCGGCCGGGTCGGTGGCGTCGAGCAGCGCGCCGACCGGCGCGGGCCAGCCCGCGTACCAGCGGCGCAGCAGGGCGAGCTGGGTCTCCGGTGGTTCCGGGCGTGGCGCGCCGGCTGCGGTGGCCACCCAGTAGATGCCGCCCCGGGTGGACCCGCCCGAGGAGCCGCGCTCGCCGAGCGACGCGGCCACGAACCGGTAACCCGCGCCGAGAATCTCACCGGCCAGCGACTGATCGTCGGGGAGTCGAGGTGCCTGGTACCAGGGAATGACGGCCCGCCAGGCGGCGCACCCGGAGCTGACCACCCGGGAGTCGGGCGCGAGTTGGCGGCGGATGCCGCTGTCCGTGCCGTCGGCGGCGACCACCAGGTCGGCCTCGATGGTGTGCCGCCCGTCGCTGACTCCCGGTCGCTCGCCCGGTTCGACGCGGACGTGGCGCACTGTCACCCCGGTCCGCAGCTCGACCCGGTCGCCGAGGCCGGCGATCAGCGCGTCGTGCAGATCCTCCCGGTGCACCACCACCGGCATCCGGTCGGCCGGGATGGGCCGGGGCTGCACGAGCCAGTGCCCGTCCGGGCGACGGACCCCGCCATCGGGCAGCGGGGTGGCGATGGCGGCCAGGCCCGCGCCGAGGCCGAGGGCCTGCAACGCGCGGACGCCGTTGGGCCAGAGCACCACGGCGGTCGGCTCGGGACGGACCCGTTCGGCGCGTTCCAACACTGTGACCTGCCAGCCGGAACGGGCCAGCGCGCCGGCCACCGCGAGGCCACCGACCCCTGCGCCGACCACCACCGCGCTTCGCATCGGTGCCGCCTCCGCTCAGCTGTCCCGGTCGGCGGGACGCGCGCCGGTGGCGTCGGCCCGGTCGGTGCGAACGGCGGAGGGATCGTCCGCCGGCTCGTCGTCGCCCGACGCGACGTGGACTGCGCCCTCGTCGTCGGACCGTTCCCCGTCGTCCGGCGGGGAGTCGTCGTCGGTCGGCGGTACGACGCCGGTTTCCTGCCAGGCGGCGTACTGCTCCTCGCTCACCACTTGGTAGCCCTCCGGCGCGGCGGCCCGCGCGGGGGTCTCCCGCTCGGAGAGGTCGACCTGGGACAGGTCGGACGTGGGGGGCGGGGTCGTCGTCGCCGCCGCGCCGAGCGGGATCAGGTAGTCCCGAGGGCCACGCACCCGGACGAAGTAGATCAACGCGCCGAGGAAGACCAGGGCGGCGGTCCAGACGTTGAGCCGGACGCCGAGGATGTGGTTGGCCTCGTCGGTGCGCATCAGCTCGATCCAGAACCGGCCGACGGTGTAACCCATCACGTAGAGCGCGAACGCCCGACCCCGACCCAGCTTGAGCCGACGGTCGACGATGAGGACCAGAGCCACGACGCCGAGGTTCCACAGCGCCTCGTAGAGGAAGGTGGGGTGGTAGAGGCCCGGTTCGAGGATGGGCTGCCCGGCGTCGTCGCGGAGCGCGTGCCCGGGGTTGTCCGGGTCCATCCGATGGATCTCCAGGCCCCACGGCAGGGTCGTCGGGCCACCGAAGAGCTCGTTGTTGAACCAGTTGCCGAGCCGGCCGACCGCCTGGGCCAACGGCAGCCCGGGGGCCAGCGCGTCGGCCACCACACCGAACGGAATGCCCAGCTGCCGGGCCGCGATCCAGACGCCGACCGCGCCACCGGCGACCGCGCCCCAGATGCCGAGACCGCCCTCCCAGATGGCGAACGCCTTGATCGGCTCCCCGCCGGCGCCGAAGTATTTCTCCGGTGAGGTGACCACGTGGTAGATCCGGGCACCGATGATGCCCGAGGGCACCGCCCAGACGGCGATGTCGAGCACCGCGCCAGGCGCGACGCCGCGCTGCCGTAGCCGGCGCTCCGTCACCCAGCAGGCCAGCACGATGCCGGCGATGATGCAGAGCGCGTAGGCCCGGATCGGCACCGGCCCGAGCTGCCAGACCGCGGTGCTGGGGCTGGGCAGGGCCGCCTGGGGGGAGAGCGAGGCGAGGGTCACGGGTGCACACGCTACCGCTGCACACCCCCGCAGCGGCACCCCGGGCCGCTGGAGCGCGCATCCCGGTGACTTCTGGTTTGCACCGCCGTACGCTCTTTGTCCATGAGCGCGCTCACCTGGGCGGTCGCCGCGGTCGTCACCGACGACACCGGTCGGGTGCTGCTCTGCCAGCAGGGCCGGGGGACGCGCCGCTACGCGTTGCCCGGCGGGCGGCTACGGCCGGCCGAGGGCCCGGTGCGGGCGGCGCTACGGGACATCCGCGCGGAGACCGGCTGGGACATCGAGCTGATCGACCTGGTCGGCGTCTACCACCTGGGCGGTCCTTCGGGGGAGGCTGCGGCCGGGCGCGCCGGGCCGCTGCCGGACGTCCTCGTACACGTGTTCCGGGCCCGCGCGGCCGGGGTGCGACCCGCCACCGACCCACCGCCGGGCTGCCGGTTGTCCTGGCACTCCCCCGACGCGCTGCCCGCGGTGGTCACCCCACTCACCCGGGCCGCCGTCACCGACGCGACCGCCGACCGCTCGGGCGTGCTCCGCGACGTCCCCTGGGTGCCCGACACCGTCGCCTCGGGGCAGCCGCCGGAGCAACGCGGCGAGGTCGCGGACCCGTCCCTGCACCCCTGACAAGCCGCAACCGTCCCGAGGTCCGCCGCTGGTCGCGCTTGGCGCGGCCGGGCTCAGCGGGTGGGGTTACGGACGCCCTCGGCGAGTTCGGCGCTGAGGGTACGCAGCGCGGCCAGCCCATCCGCCTCGGTGGGCGCGTCGAGCAGGCACCGGATCAGCGCGCTGCCCACGATCACACCGTCGGCGTAACCGGCGACGGTGCCGGCCTGCGCGCCGGTGCCCACACCCAGGCCGACACCGATCGGCAGGTCGGTGACCGCGCGGGCCCGGGAGACCAGCGTCGGGGCGGCGTCCGAGGTGCGCGCCCGGGCACCGGTCACCCCCATCACGGCGGTCGCGTAGACGAAACCACGGCAGTGCTGGGTCGTCATCGCCAGCCGGGCGTCGGTGGACGACGGCGAGACCAGGAAGGTGCGGTCCAGCCCGTGCGCGTCCGAGGCGGCCAGCCACTCGTCGGCCTCGTCGGGGATGAGGTCCGGGGTGATCAGACCGGTGCCGCCGGCGGAGGCGAGGTCACGGGCGAAGACGTCCACGCCGTACCGCTCGACCGGGTTCCAGTAGGTCATGGTGACCACCGGAGCGCCGGTGGCCGCCACCGCCTCGATGATGCGCATCGTGTCCGCGGTGCGTACGCCCCCGGCCAGCGCGATGTCACTGGCCCGCTGGATCACCGGCCCGTCCATCACCGGGTCGGAGTAGGGGATCTCCACCTCGATGACGTCGACGCCGGCCTCGACCATGGCGGTCATCGCGGCGATGCTGCCCTCGACGGTGGGGAAACCGGCCGGCATGCAGCCGATCAGCAGCGCCCGTCCGTCCGCGCGGGCCTTGTCGAAGGCCACCCCGATCCGACTCATCTCACCGCTCCTTGTCGAGGATGCCGAAGTAGTCGCCGGCGGTGTGCACGTCCTTGTCGCCCCGACCGGAGAGGTTGACCACGATGGTGGGCTCCCGGCCCAGCTCGGCGGCGAGCTTCGGGGCCAGCGCGACGGTGCCGGCGAGCGCATGTGCGCTCTCGATCGCCGGGATGATGCCCTCGGTGCGGCAGAGCAGCTCGAACGCGGCCATCGCCTCGTCGTCGGTGACCGGCAGGTAGCTGGCCCGGCCGGTGTCGTGCAGCCACGCGTGCTCGGGCCCGACGCCCGGGTAGTCCAGGCCGGCGGAGATCGAGTGTGACTCCAGGGTCTGCCCGTCGGCGTCCTGGAGCACGAAGGTGCGGGTGCCGTGCAGCACCCCGGCGGACCCGCCGGTGATGCTCGCCGCGTGCCGGCCGGTGGCCACCCCTTCGCCACCGGCTTCGAAGCCGTACAGCCGCACCGCCTCGTCGCCCACGAACGCGTGGAAGATGCCGAGCGCGTTGGAGCCGCCGCCGACGCAGGCGGTGACCGCGTCCGGCAGCCCACCGGTGAGGTCCAGGCACTGCTGGCGGGCCTCGTCACCGATGCCCCGGACGAAGTCGCGCACCATCGCCGGGAACGGGTGCGGGCCCGCGGCGGTGCCGATCAGGTAGTGCGTCTCGTCGACGTTGGCCACCCAGTCGCGCATCGCCTCGTTCATCGCGTCCTTCAGGGTGCGCGAACCGTTGGTGACCGGGACGACGGTCGCGCCGAGCATCCGCATCCGGGCCACGTTGAGCGCCTGCCGCTCGGTGTCGACCTGGCCCATGTAGACCACGCACTCCAGGTCGAACAGGGCGGCGGCGGTCGCGGTGGCGACACCGTGCTGACCGGCACCGGTCTCCGCGATCACCCGGGTCTTGCCCATCCGCTTGGTGAGCAGCGCCTGGCCGAGCACGTTGCGCACCTTGTGCGCACCCGTGTGGTTGAGGTCCTCGCGCTTGAGCAGCACCCGCGCGCCGACCTTCGCGGAGAACCGCCGGGCCTCGTAGAGCAACGACGGCGTGCCCGCGTAGTCGCGCAGCAGCGCGCCGAACTCGGCCCGGAAGGACTCGTCCGCCATCGCCGTACGCCACGCCCCGTCGAGCTCGTCCAGCGCGGCCACCAGGGCCTCGGGCACGAACCGACCGCCGAAGCGGCCGAAGTGGCCGGCGGAGTCGGGCTGCGAGCCGGCCACCGGGGCCAGCGCATCGGCGCTCATCGGAAATCCTCTCGGTGGGGCGTCACACCGGCGCGGGTCAGCGCACCGGCCGGGGCGTCGCCGGGTGGTTGCCGGCGTTGACCAGTTCGGCCACCGCCTCGCGGGGGCTCTTCTGGGTGACCAGGCCCTCGCCCACGAGGACCGCGTCGGCCCCCGCGGAGGCGTACCGGATCAGGTCGTGCGGGCCACGAACGCCGGATTCGGCGATCTTGACGACGCTGCTGGGCAGGCCGGGCGCTATCCGCTCGAACACCGACCGGTCGACCTTCAGGGTACGCAGGTCACGGGCGTTGACCCCGATCACCTGCGCGCCGGCCTCCAACGCACGGTCGGCCTCTTCCTCGTCGTGCACCTCGACCAGCGCGGTCATGCCCAGCGACTCGATCCGCTCCAGAAGGCCCGTCAGGACGTTCTGCTCCAGGGCGGCGACGATCAGCAGCACCAGGTCGGCGCCGTGCGCGCGGGCCTCGTGGATCTGGTAGCTGGAGACCACGAAGTCCTTCCGCAGCACCGGCACGGTGACCGCGGCACGGACAGCCGCCAGGTCGTCCAGCGAACCGCCGAACCAGCGCCCCTCGGTCAGCACGCTGATCGCCCGCGCCCCACCGGCCGCGTAGTCGACAGCGAGGTCAGCCGGATCGGCGATCTCGGCCAGCCGGCCCTTGGATGGCGACGAACGCTTCACCTCGGCGATAACGGCCACGCCGGGCTTACGCAGCGCCGCGTACGCGTCCATCGGCGGCGGCGCCGCCGCCGCCAGTTCACGGATCCGCTCCAGCGGAACCTGCTCCTGGCGTCGGGCGACGTCTTCACGCACGCCGGCCAGGATCTCGTCGAGCACGCTTACGGACGCTGCCTGGCCGGCCTCGTCCCCCTCCGCCTGCGCATGTTCAGCAGTCACGAACGGACTCCCCTCTCCGGGCGTCATGGGCCGATGCTAGGGGCAGCCGGCCGACGCCGAATGCCGGGGGTATGGCGCTGCTCACGAAAAGGGCTGCGGCATAATGGCCGACTTGCCGTGAAGGGGTTGTCACGCAGCGCCACCTCCGGTATCGACCACCGTCACGCGGTATGGGGCCTGGCGGCCGCGGTCGGACCCGGCCGATCCATCGATCATGCCACCTCCCTCCGTCCGGCGCCCGCCGGCAGCGATGCCGATCGATGCTGTGAGCAAGCTCAAGGCCGAACGGACGGTCCCTGTTCACGGCCGAGGCGGGACAGTTGACCGGGCGGTCACCGCGGCGAAACGTCGGCCGGCGAGCATCGTCCTCGGGCAGACTCGATGGCGCGCCTGCCCGACCGCCGCAACTCCTCCTGCGAGGTGACCATGAGCATTTCCGAGCCGCACCCGACCATCGGACTGACCACCATCTCGCGGACGGTGGCGTCGCTCGCCGTCGGAGTGGTGCACACCGTGGAACGGGCCGTGGTGGGCGAGGGACGGATGCGGACGGCACGGGGCAACGCCTGGGAGGCGGTCTGCGCCGACCGGGCCCGCGCCGACCAACGCGCCGAGCTGAACCGCCTGGTCGCCGAGCTGAGCGCCGCCCGCGCCGCCAGTCACCGCGCCCAGTGGGAACGCCAGCCGGTCGGCTGACAAACCGCCGGCCGTCGCGGCCACCGCGTCAGTCGGCCGTCGGGTCCTCGCCCCGGTCCAGCGCGTCCCACGCCTCGGTGGTCCGCCGCCCCGCCAACGGCGTCGGCGGCCCGGCCGGGTCGCGCTGCGCCGACGCGGCCTCCGGAGCGATTCGCGCCGGACGTTCGTACCGGGCGCCCATCGCCGGCCAGTCGCCGCCCCGCAACGCCGTCCACCAGCCGCCCACGGCCGCCAGCAGGCCGCCGATCAGACAGAGCGCCGGCCACTGCCGGCTGACCGCGCCGCCCACGTCGGCCACCAGCCCATACCCGCCGCCGGCCGCCACGGCCAGACCGAGCACGCCGAGCAGCACACCGAGCACCCGACGCAGGTTGCCCCGGGTGGCCAGCACCGCGCCACCCCCGGCCAAGGTCACCAGGGCCAACGCCGGCAGCCAGGGCAGCAGACTCGCACCGCTGCGGGTGTCGCGCACCGGCGGCAGCGGCGCCGGGCGGACCGTCAACTCGACCGACCAGCTACGCGTCGCGGCCCACAGCGCCAGGCTCGCGCCGGCCAGGCAGAGCAACACGGCGTACGTCAACGCGCGCCGGCCCACGACGGACCGCTCCCCGCCGCTCACGCTCATCGCGCTGGTCCTTCGTTCGCGACTGCGGGGCTCCGCTCCGCTGCACTCACCGAGCCGGCCGGAGGGTTTCGGCGGCCGCGATCGCGGCCAGCACGGCCGCGGCCTTGTTCCGCGTCTCCTGGTCCTCGGCGGCCGGGTCCGAGTCGGCGACCACCCCCGCCCCGGCCTGGACGTAGGCGCGGCCGTCGCGGATCAGCGCGGTCCGGATGGCGATCGCCATGTCCAGGTCTCCGCCGAAGCCGAAGTAGCCGACGGTGCCGCCGTAGATGCCACGACGGACCGGCTCCAACTCCTCGATGATCTCCATGGCGCGCACCTTGGGCGCCCCGGAGAGCGTGCCGGCCGGGAAGGTCGCGGCCAGCGCGTCGAAGGCGCTCTGGTCATCACGCAGGGTGCCGGTGACGGTGGAGACGATGTGCATGACGTGGCTGTACCGCTCGATGGTGGCGAACTCGGGCACCTCCACGCTGCCGGGCTGGCAGACCCGGCCCAGATCGTTGCGGCCGAGGTCGACAAGCATCACGTGCTCGGCCCGTTCCTTCGGGTCGGCGAGCAGCTCGGCGGCGAGCGCGGCGTCGGCGGCGGGGGTGCCGCCGCGCGGCCGGGTGCCGGCGATCGGATGCAGCAACGCCCGTCGCCGACCGTCCGCGGCCCCGGTGACCTTCAGGTGCGCCTCCGGGGAGGAGCCGACGATGTCGAACCCGTCGAAGCGCAGCAGGTACATGTACGGGCTGGGGTTGCTGGTGCGCAGCACCCGGTAGACGTCCAGCGGATCGGCGTGGGTGGTCCGCTCGAAGCGCTGGGAGAGCACGATCTGGAAGCACTCACCGGCCCGGATCGCCTCCTTCGCCGCCTCCACCGCCTTCGGGTAGCCACCGTCGGACGTACGGCAGAGCACCTCGCCGGCCGGCGGACGCTCGACCGTGGAGATCATCGGCGGGATGGGCCGGGACAGCGCCGTGGTCATCGCGTCCAACCGGCCCACCGCGTGGTGGTAGGCGGCGGCGACCTGCGGGGCGCGGTCCGGGGCGTCCAACGGCGGCAGCACCGCGTTGGCGACCAGGATCGCCGAGCCGTCGTAGTGGTCGAGCACCACCAGGTCGGTGGCGAGCATCATGCCCAGCTCCGGGACGCCCAGGTCGTCCTCGGTCAGCTCGGGCAACCGCTCGAAGCGCCGGATCAGGTCGTAACCGAGGTAGCCGACCATCCCCCCGGTCAGCGGCGGCAGACCGTCGGACGGGTCACCGACAGGGCCGGCCAGCGCCGCCACCGTCTCCCGCAACATCTGCACGGGGTCGCCCTCGGTGCTCAGCCCGGTCGGCGGCTGGCCGAGCCAGGTCGCCACGCCGTCGCGTTCGATCAGGGTCGCGCTGCTGCGGACGCCGATGAACGAGTACCGCGACCAGGCCATCCCGGCCGAGCCGACGCCCTGCTCGGCCGATTCCAACAGGAACGTGCCCGGTCCGCCGGCCAGCTTCCGGTAGACCCCGACCGGGGTCTCCGCGTCGGCCAGCAGCCGCCGGGTGACCGGCACCACCCGCCAGTCGGCGGCCAGCGCGGTGAAGGTGGCCAGGTCAGGGCTGAGGGTGCCGTCGGTCATGACCGTGCCTGCCTCTCGTTCGCGACTGCGGGGCTCCGCTGCGCTGCACTCCTCGCGCTCACCGTGCCTCCGGCCCGGTGACGGGCAGCTCGGTGAAGAAGCAGGTCCGGTGGCCGGTGTGGCAGGCCGCACCGACCTGGTCCACGCTTACCAGCAGCGCGTCCCCGTCGCAGTCCAGGGCGACCGACCGCACGTACTGGTGGTGCCCGGAGGTGGCGCCCTTGACCCAGTATTCGCGTCGGCTGCGCGACCAGTAGGTGGCCCGGCCGGTGGTGAGGGTGCGGTGCAACGCCTCGTCGTCCATCCAGGCGACCATCAGCACCTCGCCGGAGTCGTGCGCGCGCACCACGGCGGCGACCAGACCGTCGGCGGTGCGGCGCAGCTGGGCCGCGATGGCCGGGTCGAGCCGGGACGGGCGCGCCGGTGCGGGCGCTAGCGGGTCGTTCGGATCGCTGGGGACGCCGGTCACCGGCGGGTCAGGTACGGGCACAGTCAGCAATTCTCCCGCACGCGGCGCGGGCACCGCTGACCCCTCCCGCCGGGGCTGGGTCGGAGGCCCCGAAGGCCGGGGGTGTGGCGTTGGCCCGGCCGGCCGGGCCAGCTGGGAGACGTAGCGGTCCAGACGGCCGTCGACCAGGGCGGCGGCCAGGTCCGCGCCGGCCGTGTCGGCGATCTCCTCGGCGTACGGCCGGATCAACGGCAGCGTTCCGGCGACCAGCCGTACGGCGGCGGCCCAGAGCTGCCCGGTGGCGCCCGGACGCAGCCCGAGGCAGAGCAGCATGTCCGCCCGGTAGCCGGGTGGGGCCACCGGCAGTTCCAGGGCCGCCGCGAAGGCCGCCCGGCGGGAGTGCACCCGCACCGACGGGTTGGCCGGGCGCAGCACCGAGGGGCAGAGCCGTGCCAGGTCGGCGACGGCGAGCCGGACCCCGAGGCGGTCGCCGGCCGCGCGAGCGGCGGCGGCCTTACCCAGCGTGGCGATCATCTCTTCCAGTCGGGGTGGCTCGGCGGGCTGACAGAGCACCGGAAGGTCGATCCGGGGCCGCCAGTGCGGGTCGGCCCAGAGCAGCCGCGCCGGCGCGGTGACCGGCAGCCCGAACGCCCAGTCGGCCGGTTCACCGAGTCGGTGCACCCAGGACCGGATGTCCCGGGCGGCCACCGAGACGTGGGTGACCTGGCCTGCGGACTCAGCCAGGTAGGCCTGGCGGGCCGCGTACGGGGCGCCGCCGACCAACACGTCGAGGTCGACGTCGCTGTGCACGGTGGCGGCCAGGCGGGCGTGGCTGCCGCGCAACAGGATGCCGACGACCGGCCGCTCGGCGGCCTGCCGCAACCGCGCGGTCAAATCGTCGAGAAAACCGCTATCCGGTAACGGAGCGTGACCCACCGCGCCATCGTGCCGCACGTCCGATCAGGGCGCAATGCCCGTTGGCGGACTTCGTGTCCGGTCCGGAGCCTACTGCCCGTTCTCGCGCTCCGCGCGACGGTCGACAGCCGGGCACCGGCCCGGACGTTGCGCCCGGAGCGGCATTTCATCTAGCGTTGAGTTCAACAGTTGATGAGTTTTGTGGAGGTGCGACATGGACGATGCGATAGCCGTCCGAGACCTGGTCGTCGACCGGGGTGGGCGGCGGGTGCTGGACGGCATCAGCTGCCGCGTCCCGCGCGGCGCGGTCACCGGGCTGCTCGGCCCCAGCGGCAGCGGCAAGACCACATTCATGCGCGCGGTGGTCGGGGTGCAGCTGGTCAGCGGCGGAACGGTCACCGTGCTCGGTCAACCAGCGGGCACCCCCGCGCTGCGGCACCGGGTGGGCTACCTGACCCAGGCGCCGAGCGTCTACGCCGACCTGACCGTCCGGGAGAACGCCCGCTACTTCGCGGCCCTGTACGGGCGTGGGCGGGTCGAGGCCGATCGGGCGATCAGCGATGTCGGGCTGGCCGAGGCGGCCGGTCAACTGGTAGGCACCCTCTCCGGCGGTCAACGCAGCCGAGCCTCGCTGGCGTGTGCCCTGGTCGGGGAGCCGGAGCTGGTCATCCTCGACGAGCCGACCGTCGGTCAGGACCCGGTGCTGCGGGCCGATCTGTGGGCCCGGTTCCACGCCATGGCAGCCGCCGGCACCACCCTGCTGGTGTCCAGCCACGTGATGGACGAGGCGGCACGCTGTGACCGCCTGCTGCTGATCCGTCAGGGGCGGCTGATCGCCGACGACAGCCCCGCAGCGATCCGCGCCGCCGCCGGTGTGGACGACCTCGACGAGGCGTTCCTACGGCTCATCCGGGCCAGCGAGGCCGCCGCCCCCAGCACCGACGCGACCGCAGCCCGGGAGACAGCATGAACCCGCGAATCCTCGCCGCCACCACCGGCCGCATCCTGCGTCAGCTCCGGCACGACCGGCGGACCATCGCGCTGCTCGTGGTGGTGCCGGCCGTCCTGCTCACCCTGGTCTACTTCATGTACGCCGACCAGCCGACCCCGCCCGGCCAGCCGACCACCTTCGACCGGATCGCGCTGGTGATGCTCGGCATCTTCCCCTTCGTGATCATGTTCCTGGTGACCAGCATCGCCATGCTGCGGGAACGCACCTCGGGCACGCTGGAGCGGCTGCTCACCACCCCGCTGGGCAAGCTCGACCTGCTCTTCGGGTACGGCATCGCGTTCGGGCTGGCCGCCGCCGTGCAGGCCGCCGTCGCCGCCGCCGTGGCGTACTGGATCTTCGATCTGGAGACCGCCGGCAGCATCGGGCTGGTGCTCGGGATCGCCGTGCTCGACGCCGTGCTCGGCGTCGCCCTCGGGCTGCTGTGCAGCGCCTTCGCGCGCACCGAGTTCCAGGCAGTACAGTTCCTGCCAGTCGTGGTGGTCCCCCAACTGCTGCTCTGCGGGTTGTTCGTGGCCCGCGACCAGATGGCCGGCTGGCTCCAGGCGCTCAGCGACGCCTTCCCCCTGTCGTACGCCATCGAGGCGTTGCAGGAGGTCGGAGCCCACGCCGAGCCGACCGGCCGGATGTGGCGGGACGTGGCGGTGGTGCTCGGTGCTGTGGTGCTGGCGCTGGTGCTCGCGGCGGCCACCCTGCGTCGACGCAGCGGCTGACCGACACCGCCGGTGGGCGGTGACTGACCCCGGCCCCGAGGTGGGCCGGGGTCAGGTGGACGAACGAAGGGCGGCGATGACGCGGCGGACCGGCCGGCGACCCGGCAAACCGGACACCCGGGAGGCGATTCTCGACGCGGCGCGGACGGCGTTCGCCGAACGTGGCTTCGACGCCGCCTCCATCCGGGCGATCGCCGGCACGGCGGAGGTCGATCCGGCGCTGGTGCACCACTACTTCGGCAGCAAGGACCAGCTCTTCCTGGCCGCGATGAACTTCCCGGTCGACCCCGGTCAGTTGGTGCCGAAGGTGCTCGCCGGTGACCAGGACGCCATCGGTGAACGGCTGGTGCGCACCTTCCTCGGCATCTGGGACTCCCCGGTCGGCGGCGCCGCACAGGCACTGCTTCGCTCCGCGGTGAGCAACGAGTGGACGGCTCGGCTGCTGCGTGAGTTCGTCACCACCCAGGTGCTGCGCCGGGTGCTGGAAAACCTCGACGTCGATCCGGCCGAGCTGCCACTGCGGGGCTCCCTGGTGGCCAGTCAGATGATCGGCCTGGCCATGATGCGACACGTGGTGCGCCTTGAGCCGGTCGCCTCGGCGGACCCGGAGACCCTGGTGGCCGCGGTCGGCCCCACGATCCAGCGTTACCTAACCGGCCCGCTGCCGAGCTGACCCGTCGGGGATGGCCGCCGAGCCGACAGCGGGGCCGGATCAGCGCGGCGGCCGGGAGTCGGCCGGGAGTCGCAGCGGCGGCAGCAGCCGCGGCAGCTCGGCCGGGTCGGCCACCGGGCTGGGGAAGGCCAGCCGGACCCGACGCCGGGCACCGGGTTGGCCGAGGGCGACCACCAGCCCGTAGCGGTCGATGCGCACCACCCGGGGCGGCCCGTCCGGGGCCTGCTCGGTCAACCCGAGCTGCCGACGCAGGTACGCGGTCACCTGGGCGCCGTGGCGCTCGGCGAGGTCGGCCAGCAGGCGGGCCTCGACCGGGTGCACCGGGTCCGGCTCGGCCTCGGCGTACTCCACCGGGTCGATCCGGTGCACGACGCCGGCCCGCTCCCAGCGGACCTCGACCACCTCGAAGCGGAACAGCCGGAACCGGGTGCCCAGGTCGAGCAGGTCGCCGGTCGGCTCCACCGTGGCGAACTCGACCGCCGCGTGGCGGGCCTCGTCGCCGCGCAGCTCGGCCGCCCAGCCGGACACCCAGGCCCGACCCAGGCCGGGCGCGCCGGCGGCGGGCGGCAGGTCGAGGACGTCGAGCACCACCGCGACGTCGCTGCCCCCGGCGGCCGGTTGCAGGGCGGCAGCCAGGTGGCTGGCCACCGGCACCAGCAGCAGCACCCGCCCGTCCGAGTCGGTGACGTGCCGGGCGTGGTGCGGGCCCGGCCGGTGGGCCAGGTGCACGAGGCCGGGCAGCCGGCCGGCGACGAGGGTACGGACGATCTCGGCGGAGTTGGGCCGCATGGGCGCGACCTCCTTCAGAGGTTAGGCTTACCTAACCCGGAGCCTAGAGCACCCGCCCGCCGACGTCCACCACGTCACCGCACCTCACCGGGTCTGCTCCAGCCAGGAGGCGTAGAGCAGGCCGTAGACCGAGTCGGCGTCGCGGACCAGCTCGTCGTGCGGGCCGCGCTGCACCACCCGACCCCGGTCCACCACGATCACCTCGTCGGCGGCCTGCGCCGTGGAGAGCCGGTGCGCGATCGCGAGGGTGGTCCGACCCCGGGTGACCGCGTCCAGCGTGCGTTGCAACCGCACCTCCGTCGCCGGGTCCACCGCGCTGGTCGCCTCGTCGAGCACCAACAGGTCCGGATCGGCCACATACGCGCGGGCCAACGCGACAAGCTGCCGCTCCCCCACGCTGAGCGCCTCACCGCGCTCCCCGACCGGGGTGTTCAGGCCCGCCGGCAGGCCCTCCAGCCAGTCCGACAGGCCCAACTCGGTGAAGGCGGTGCTCAACTGCTCGTCGGTCAGCTCCGGGCGGGCGAACCGGACGTTGTCCCCCACCGTCGCGTCGAAGAGGAACCCGTCCTGCGGCACCATCACCACCCGGGAACGCAGCGAGTCGAACCGGACGTCCGTCAGCGGCACCCCGGACAGCAGCACCGCCCCGGCCGACGGGTCCATCAGCCGGGTCAGCAGCTTGGCGAACGTGGTCTTGCCGCTGCCGGTCTCACCGACCACCGCCACCCGGCTCTTCGCCGGGATCTCCAACTCGATGTCGTGCAGCACCGGCGGCCCACCCGGATAGGCGAACCGCACCCCGGCGAACCGGATGTCCAGCGGCCCGCCCGGCAGCTCCCGCCCCTGCTCCCCCGGGTCGGCCACGTCCGGCGCGACGTCCAGCACGTCCAGCACCCGACGCCAGCCGGCGATCGCGTTCTGCGCCTCGTTGAGCACCTCGGTGGCGATCTGCACCGGCTGGATGAAGAGCGTCACCAGGAAGAGGAACGCGGTCAGCTGACCGATCGACAGCGTGCCGTCCACCCCCAACAGCACGCCGAGCACCACCACGCCGGCCAGCGCCAGCCCCGCCGCCAACTCCCCGACCGAGCTGCCCACGATGCTGATCCGGATCGCCCGCTGCTGCGCCAGCCGCTGCCGGTCGATCGCCTCGTCCAACCGCCGCTCGGTGCGCCCGGCGATCCCGTACGCCCGGATCACCGGGGCGCCCACCACGCTCTCACCGATCGCGCCGAGCAGCGCCCCGGTGCGTTGGCGCACCGTCGCGTACGCCGCGCCGAGGCGGCGCTGCAACTGCCGGATGACGAACACCGCCGGCAGGAACGCGGCCAGCACCACAAGGGTCAACTGCCAGGAGTACGCCAGCATCACGGCGGTGGTGACCACCAGCTGACCGAGGTTGACCAGCAGGATCACCCCGCCCCACTGGAGGAACTGGGTGATCTGGTCGACGTCGCTGGTCACCCGCGAGACCAGCGAACCCCGCCGCTCCGACTGCTGGTGCAACATCGACAGGTCGTGCACATGCCGGAACGCCCGGGTCCGGACATTGGCCAACGCCGTCTCACTGACCGTGAACAGCCGGCGCATCATCAGGTAACCGCAGATCGTGGTGATCGTCAGGATCGCCGCGGTGATCGCCACCACCGACCAGACCACGTTCAGATTCAACCCACCGACGAGACCCCGGTCGATGCCCTGCTGCACCGCGACCGGCACGGCGACCCGACCGACCATGTAGACCAGCGCCAGGCCCAACGTGCCGACCAGACCGATCCGTAGCTCAGGCGAGAGCGCCAGGCCCCGACGCAGGGTCTGCCAGGTCGTCTCGTCCCGCTCAACCCGCTCTTCGGTCTTGACGCTCACCGGGCACGCCTTTCGTTCGCGACTGCGGGGCTCCGCTTCGCTGCACTCCTCGCGCTCACCGGTCCACCTCGATTTCCAGGCCCGACGGCAACGGCGCCACGTCGTCGCCGTACGAACTCTCCTGCGCGCGTTCGACCTCGGCCTGCTCGTAGGCGGTGACCAGGTCGACGTACCCGGGCACGGTGGCCAACAACTCGCTGTGGGTGCCCCGGGCGACCACCCGTCCCTGCTCCACGTAGATGACCTCGTCGGCGAGCGCGATGGTGGCCCGGCGGTACGCCACCACCAGGATCGACGCGGCCGGAACCCCCGCCTCGGCGGTCGATGACCGCAGTCCCGCCAGGATGGCCGCCTCCACTCGAGGATCGACCGCGCTGGTCGCGTCGTCGAGCACCAGCAGGCGCGGGCGACCGGCCAGCGCGCGGGCCAGGGTGAGCCGCTGCCGCTGACCGCCGGAGAGCGAGGTGCCCCGCTCGCCGACCATGGTGTCCAGGCCGTCCGGCAGCGCGGCGACGAAACCGTCCGCCTCGGCCAGCCGCAGCGCCGCCCAGACCACCTCGTCGTCGACACCAGGCCGGTCGAGGGCGATGTTGGCGCGGACCGTGTCGTCGAAGATGAAGGGCACCTGGGCGACCAGGGCCACCGTGCCGGCCAGCGACGCGGAGGTCAGCTCGCGCACGTCCACGCCGTCCAGGCTCACCGTGCCGGAGTCCGGGTCGACGAGGCGCACCGCCAACGACGCGATGGTGGACTTGCCGGCGCCGGTGGGCCCCACCAGGGCCACCGTCCGACCGGACGGCACCGTGAAGCCGACCTCGCCGAGGACCTGTGCGCCGGGCGGGTGCGCTTCGGCCGGTGGGTAGGAGTAGTGCACGTCGCTGAAGGTGAGGGTGGCCGGGCCGGAGCCGGTCGGGTCGAGCACCCGCTGCCCGTACGGCATCTCGCCGGTGGCGTCGAGCACCCGGCGGACCCGGTCCCACCCGGCGACGCTGCGCGGCAGCTCGGCCAGCACCCAACCGATGGCCCGCACCGGGAAGGCCAGCACGGTGAAGAGGAAGGCCACGCTGACCAGCTCGGTCACGCTGATCGCGCCCTGGCGCAGCCGGAACGCCCCGACCACCAGTACGGCGAGGGTGCCGAGGCTGGGCAGCGTCTCCAGCAGCGGGTCGAAGATGCCGCGCAGCCGGCCGACCGCGATCAGCGAGTCACGCAGCTCACCGGCGCGGCCCGCGAACCGGGCGGTCTCCTGGGCCTCGCGGCCCATCGTCTTGACCACCAGGGCGCCGTCGAAGCTCTCGTGGGCGATCCCGCTGACCTCGGCGCGCAGACGCTGTGCCCGGGCCTGCCGGGGTGCCATCCGGCGGGAGTAGACGACGTTGAGCGCGAACAGCGCGGGGAAGACCGCGAGGCCGACCAGGGCGAGCGCCCAGTCGGTGGCGAACAGCGACACGATCGCGCCGACCAGCATCACCAACGTGCCGACGGCGAACGGCAGCGGCGCGATCGGGTACCAGGCCGCCTCCACGTCCGAGTTGGCGTTGGAGAGCAGGGTGCCGGTGGAGTTGCGGTGGTGCCAGGACAGCGGCAGCTCCAGGTACCGACGGGTGACCCGGCGGCGGTAGGAGGCCTGCAGGCGGTACTGCATGTAGCCGGCGCCGAGCCGGCGGCCGACGATGCCCGCCACCCGCAGCACGCTGATGCCGAACAACGCGGCCGCGGCCAGCGCCAGGGTGCCGCCGCCCACCTCGCCCCGTTCGATGGCCGGAAGCGCCACCTCACCGATGACCGACCCGACGACCCGGGCACTGACAATGATCATCCCGCCGAAGAGCACGCTGCCGACGACCGCCACCGCGAAGATCCGCGGCTGCTCACGGATCGCCTGCCGCAGGACCCCCAGCCCTCGACTGAGAACGTCCCGACTTGTCTTGCTCGCCACGCTCTCCCCCGCCGTAAGCCGCAATTATCTCCCTCATCCTTACCGGTCGGGGCCAGCACCGCCGACCCTGACCGGATATGTCGACCGTCACGTACCGAACGGCGGCGTGCCGCGGCCGCCGACCGGCGCCCGCTGTCGCGCGCCGCCGGGCCACCGGGCCTACGATCGGGCCATGCCGCGGTACGCCCGAGCCGAGCGCGAGGCGCTCGCCGACCTTCTGCTGGCCCTCGGGCCGGACGCCCCGACGATCAACGAGGGCTGGGCGACCCGTGACCTCGCCGCACACCTGGTGGTGCGGGAACGCCGCCCGGACGCGGCGGGTGGGATCGTGCTGCCGCCGCTGCGCGGCTACGCCGAGCGGGTCCGTCTCCAACTCGCCGCGCGGCCCTACCCCGAACTGGTGGCGCAGGTGCGGCGACCGCCGCTGTGGAGCCCGGTCAGCAACCCGCTGACCGACGAGCTGGCCAACACCATGGAGTTCTTCATCCATCACGAGGACGTGCGGCGGGCCGGCTCCGGGTGGCAGCCCCGCGACCTGCCCGTCGGCCTCCAGGGTGCGCTGTGGAAGCGTGCCTCCCCGATGGCCCGGTTGGCCCTGCGCCGCTTTCCGGCGGACCTCTACGTGCAGGCGCCCGGCCACGGTGAGGTCTCCGTCGGTCGCGGGGGCGAGCCGCTGCGCCTGGTCGGCGCCCCGGCCGAGCTGGTGCTGTTCTTCTCCGGCCGGCAACGGGTGGCCCGGGTCCAACTGAACGGTGCGGCGGACGCGGCTCGGCGGTTGCGCGGCGCCAGTCTGGGCATGTGACTGAGTCCACATCAGCGGCCACCGAATGGTCGTGAAGTTACCCACACCCAGCGAAGCATGCTGATATCTCCTCCCGTACGCTGCACCGCGCCGCGCCGCGCCGCTTCGCGCCGAGCGGCACGAAGTGGGGGCACGCTGTGCGGGACTTCGCGATTTCGGCGCTGCGGGAACCGCCGTTTCCCAGGGGGCGCCATGGCGCCACGCACCAGGTGGCGATGGAGAGCGTCGAGTGGGCGCGTGCGTTCGGGCTGGTCGATTCCAGCCAACGGGTGCAGCGCTTGGAACGGGCCGACGCCGCCGGACTGGCCGGACGCGCCTGCCCGGACGGCTCGGTCAAGGGGCTGCGGCTGCTCACCGACCTGATCAGCTGGCTCTTCGTGATGGACGACGCCTGCGACGAGGACGGCCTCGGCGCCGACCCGGTCCGACTGGGCCCGGCGATCAGCACCCTGCTCGACGTGCTGGATCGCTGCGGCGACCCGGACCTCGCACCGCCCGCCGTCGGGCCACTGGGTGACGCGCTGCACGATCTCTGCCGCCGGACCCGGCTGCGCGGCCACGCGGCACTGCTGCTGCGGTTCGTCAGCCAGATGCGGGAGTACCTGTTGGCCCTGCTCTGGGAGGCGGGCAACCGGGAACGCCGGCGCGTACCCGAGGTGGCGGAGTACGTCCAGCTGCGCCGACACATCGGCGGCGTGCACCCCTGTCTCACCCTCACCGACCTGGCGTCGACGCGGACCACCGGGCCGGCCCAGCGCGCCGATCCGAGGCTGGTGGCCCTGGATCTGCTGGCGGTGGACCTGATCTGCTGGTGCAACGACCTCTTCTCCTACGGCAAGGAGAGCCAGTCCGACCCGGACGCGCACAACCTGGTCACGGTGATCGCCCAGGACAACGACGCGGACGAGGTGACCGCCCTGCGCAGTGCGGCGCACCGGTTCAACCAGGGGCTGGCGACGTACCTGGACGCGGAGGAGGCGCTGCTGGCCGCCGGCGACGACGGGATCCGCGACGCGTTGGCCGCTCGACGCAACTGGGTGCGGGCCACCTACGACTGGTCAGTGGTGGCTGCCCGGTACGCCTGATCGACCGTACCGGTCGGTGGGATGGCACGGCCGGACGATCACCAGGGCTAGCCGATGCACGGTGACAGGCAATACTCTTCGGTAACCATCATGACGTGACGACCGTCACGCCACCACCCCGAAGGCGGCTACAGCGATGGCTCTCGATGTACCGTACCGCTCCATCCCGGACATGTTCCTCAAGCGCGTGGCGGCCACCCCCGATCGGAACGCGTTCGCGTCCCCGAACTCCGACAACTCGGGGCCCGTCTGGCTGACCTGGGCGCAGGTCGGCCAGCGCGCCAAGGCGGTCGCCGCCGGCCTGCACGGTCTCGGTGTCGGCCAGGAGGATCCGGTCGCGATCCTCGCCAACACCCGGCTGGAGTGGGTGATCGCCGACCTCGGCATCATGTGCGCCGGCGGCGCGACCACCACCGTCTACCCGACCACCGAGCCGGCGGACGCGACGTACATCATCGCCGACTCCGGGTCGAAGGTGCTGTTCGCGGAGAACCCGGCCCAGGCGGCGAAGATCGCCGGGGCGACAGTGCCCGCGCTCACCCACGTGGTGCTCCTCGACGGCGCTGTCGACCCGAACGCCGCGGTCGCGCAGTTGACGCTCGCCGAGCTGGAGGAGCGCGGCACCCAGGCGCTGGCCGCCGAGCCGGAGCTGATCGACATGCTGGTGGCCGGCATCGGCCCGGACCACCTGGCCACTCTGATCTACACCTCCGGCACCACCGGCCAACCCAAGGGCGTCGAGCTGCTGCACGGCGGCTGGTGCTGGGAGGCCGTGGCGCAGGCGGACGTCGGGCTGCTGCGCGACGACGACCTGCAGTACCTGTGGCTGCCGCTGGCCCACTCGTTCGGCAAGACCCTGCTCTGCGGTGCCATCCACGTCGGCCTGCCCACCTACGTCGACGGGCGGGTGGACAAGCTGGTCGACCTGCTCTCCGTCATCCGGCCGACGCTGATGTGCGGCGCTCCCCGGGTGTTCGAGAAGGTCTACAACAAGGCCGTGACCACCGCGCAGGGCGCCGGCGGCGCAAAGGCGAAGATCTTCGGCTGGGCGGTCGGCGTCGGCAAGGAGAAGGTCACCCTGGAGCAGGTCGGCAAGCCGGTGCCGGCCGGGCTGAAGCTGCGCTACGGGCTGGCCGAGAAGCTGGTGTTCAGCAAGCTCCAGGCCCGCCTGGGCGGCCGGATGCGGGTGCTGGTGTCCGGCGCCGCGCCGCTCAGCCCGGAGATCGCCACCTTCTTCGCCGCGGCGAACCTGCCGATCTCCGAGGGCTACGGCCTGACCGAGACCAGCGCCGGCAACTTCGTCAACCCGCCGGCGGGGCTACGGATCGGCACCGTTGGCCGGGCGATGGGCGATCTGGAGTGCAAGATCGACACCGACGGGGAGATCCTGGTACGGGGTCGGCCGGTGATGCGCGGCTACCACAACCTGCCGGAGGAGACCGCCGCCGCGTTCACCGAGGACGGCTTCTTCCGCACCGGCGACATCGGCACCCTCGACGAGCAGGGCTACCTGCGTATCACCGACCGCAAGAAGGACCTGGTCAAGACCTCGGGCGGCAAGTACATCGCGCCGTCGCACATCGAGGGGATGTTCAAGGCCATCTGCCCGTACACCTCACAGGCGGTCGTCGTCGGTCAGGCCCGCAACTTCTGCACGATGCTGGTCACTCTCGACCCGGACGCGATCCGGGGCTGGGTCGCCGGCGGCCCCCTCGAAGGTCGCAGCTACACCGAGATCGTCGCCTCGGCTGAGGCCCAGACGATGGTCGAGGAGTACGTCGCCCAGCTCAACGCCAAGCTCAACCGCTGGGAGACGATCAAGAAGGTGGCCATCCTGCCGCGCGACCTGACGATCGAGGACGGCGAGATCACTCCGTCGTTGAAGATCAAGCGGCGCGGTGTGGAGAGCAACTTCGCCGCCGAGATCGACAAGATGTACGCCGGCACCCTGGCCGAGCTCTGACGCAACGCCGGTGGCCCCGCTCGGGTGCGGGGCCACCGGCGTTGCGTGGCCGAGAGGCGCTCAGGCGATGACGGCGGGCTCGCGCCACCGCTGCCGGCCGGCCCGGTCCAGGTCGTAACGGATCGCCGCGATCCGCCCGACCGCCTCCACGAGGTCCGCCGCCGGCAGGGTGAACGGCAGCCGCAGGAAGCGCTCCAGGGTGCCGTCCAGGCCGAACCGGGGACCGGGTGCCAGCCGTACGCCGACCTCCTCCGCGGCCCGGGCCAGCGCGCTCGACACCGGGCCGTCCAACTCGGCCCAGAGCGTCACGCCACCGCGTGGCACGGTGACCCGCCACTCCGGCAGTCGGTGCGCCAGCGCGCCGAGCAGGGCGTCACGTTGCACGGCCAGCTGGACGCGACGGTCGGCGACGATGGCCTCGGCGTCAGCGAGCAGGTGTACCGCGACCAGTTGGTCCAGCACCGGGCTGGCCATGTCGACCCCGACCCGCACGGCGGCCAGCCGCTGCACCTGCGGCGCGGACGCGCGCACCCAGCCGATCCGCAGACCACCCCAGTAGGGTTTGCTCATCCCCCCGATGCTGACCACCCGACTGTGCCGGTCGTAGGTGGCGACCGGAGGCGGCACCTCGGTGCCATCCATCGACAGGTCCACGAAGGACTCGTCGATGATCAGATCGGTGCCGACCGCGTGCGCGGCGGCCACCACGTGCTCGCGCAACGGGGCGGGCATCAGGTGCCCGGTCGGGTTCTGGAACTCCGGAATCAGGTAGGCCAGCTTGGGCCGGGTCTGCCGGAGACTGCCCAACAGCAGGTCGGGCTCCCAGCCGGCGTCGGCGGCCAGACCGTGGGTGGTGATCCGGGCCCGCCGGCCGGCCAGCGCGGCGAGGGCGTTGGGGTAGGTCGGGGACTCGACCAGCACGGTGCCGCCCGGGGCCAGGGCGAGCCGCAGCACCAGATCCAGGGCGTGCTGGGTGCCGCTGGTGACCATGATCTGGTCGGCCGAGGTGGGCAGACCCCGGGCGGTGTACGCGTCGGCCACCGCCTCGCGCAGCTCGATGATGCCGGTCGGGTGGTAGCCGGCCCCGCTCAAGTAGCGGGGCAGGTCCTCGGCGGCGGCTCGGGCGGCCGACAGCAGTTGGGGCGGGGCCGCCAGCGCGGCGACGCCGAGGTCGAGCATCTCCCGGTCGTCCAGCGGCGTCCACAGGCCGGTGCTGGCCACCCGGTGGTTGCCGGGCAGCATCGTCCAGCTGCCGGCGCCCCGGCGACTGGCCAGGTGCCCGGTCTCGCGGAGCTGCCGGTAGGCGGCGGTGACAGTGGTCCGGCTGATCCGGAGCGCCTCGGCCAGCTCCCGTTCGGCCGGCAGGCGGACGCCCAGCGGCAGCCGACCGTCGGCCAGCAGCCCGCGCACCGAGCCGGCCAGCGCGGCGTAGTCAGGGCTGCGCCTGCGGCCCGGCAAGGCATGCCACTGCCCGAGCAGACGGGCCAATTGGACGCCGCGCACCTGCCCAGTCATAGCCACTCCTCGGATATTGGCTTCTTCCTCGGCGAGGATTGGCCCCTAGGGTGGCATGCATGGCACTGCTTGGCAATCTGCGGCACCGACCGGTTCGACGGCTGGTCCAGCTCTACCTCGGGCTTGCGCTCTACGGCGTCAGCATGGCCCTGATGATCCGCTCCCACCTGGGCCTCGACCCGTGGGACGTGTTCCACCAGGGGCTTTCCGACCTGACCGGGCTCTCCTTCGGCACGGTCACCATCGGCGTCGGCGCGCTGGTCCTGCTGCTCTGGATCCCGCTGCGACAGCGACCCGGCCTCGGCACGGTCAGCAACGTCGTGGTGATCGGCCTGGTCGTGGACGCCACACTGGCCCTGCTGCCCGCGGGTGGCCCGCTCAGCGTACGGATCGCGCTGCTGATCATCGGGATCGTCGCCAACGGCGCCGCCACCGCTCTCTACCTCGGCGCCCGGTTGGGGCCCGGCCCCCGCGACGGCCTGATGACCGGGTACGTGGCCCGCCGACCCGGCCGGTCGGTGCGGCTGGTGCGCACCGTCATCGAGGTCACCGTGCTGGCGCTGGGATGGCTGCTCGGCGGCACCGTCGGCGTGGGCACCGTCGCGTACGCGTTGGCCATCGGTCCGTTGGCCCAGTTCTTCATCCCGCTGTTCGCCGTGCCGGAGGGCGCCATGCCGGAGGGCGCCGGGCCGGAGGGCGCCGGGCCGGAGGGCGTCGTGCCGCCGGCGGGTAACGCCGCGCCGGCCACCCCCGCCGGCTGAACCCCTCACCGACCGTCCGCGAACCGGTACGTGGTGGTGGCGTTGCGCACCGGTTGGAGAGTGGGTGTTCCCTTCCGCGACGCGCGCCGTCATCATCTCTGCATGGGGGAGAACGGTTGGCGCTGGACGGACGCCTGGATCTTCGTGTCGCTCGTCATCGCGAGCGGCGCCGGACGACACCGTCGGTCGGCGACAAGCCGGCGGCCGGAGGGCGTTCGCCTGACCGACGTGCTCTCCACCGCCGACCACCTCAACCACGCGATCCCGCAGCGGCACGAGGTGGAGGCCGCGGTCCAGCGGCTGGTCGGCGCCGGGCTGGTCAGCGTCGCCGACGGTTGGTTCCGGATCACCGCCGAGGGTGAGCAGCTCTGGCGTACCCGGCCGCGCGCGGGTGTGGCGACCATGGTGGACACCGTGCAGGGTGTGTTGACCCGCCGGCACGCGCCGGGCAGCGCAGACTGGGTTCTGGACGAGGCCGACCACGCGGCTGCCGTGCAGGAGTACGCCGTCCGGTCGATCCCCACCCCGCGTCGGTCACCGGAGGGGCACTCCGGCGGACACTGACCTCTGTCGTCGCGATGCTCGGCGCGGCGGATGCGGCCGGGGATCAGCGACGCCGGACCGGCGCAACGGGCAGCGGCAGGACCAGCAGGTGCATGGGTGTGCCGTCGGGCATCGCTGACCCGCCGACCTGCTGCCATCCCGCGCGCTGGTAGACGGCACGGGCCGGTGCTGCCGGGTTGGACGCGAGGGTTGCCCACCGCTCGGGCCGCCCGTCGAGGAGCCGACGGATGAGTTCCGCGCCGATGCCCGCACCGCGCCGGTCGGGATGCACAATCCACTCCATCACCGCGAACTTGTCGGCGGCCCGTAGATCAGTAGAAGGCTCGGAGTCGGCGCGCGTCCACCAACGGCCGGCTGGCAACCTCCACCCGTACGCCGCACCCACCAGCACGCCCCCGTCCTCGGCAACGACGAGAGTGAACCCGTCGCGTCGCGTCTCGTCGGGCAAACCAGCGGCGAAGCCGGCCACCTGCTCCGGTCCCTCGGCGTACGGTGGCTCGGCGTAGACGACCGCGTACAGACGCACCAGCGACGGAAACACCACCGTGGCCGATTCGGCGGTGTGCACGCTGTACGTCACCGGCATAGCGGATGAGCCTAGGCCCGAACCCGGTCGGCGAGATCCGCGAACGCCGGCCTTGACCGCTCGGTAGTGGGTACGGCAGCCGTGACCTGGGTGGCCACCGACCGCAGCAGGTGGTTGTGGAGGCGGACTGGCAGCGCGTCGAGGGTGTCGGCGGCATGCCGCAACCCGTCGGGAATGTGCCCGCCCCGAATCAGCCGGGCAGCCTGATGCAGTTGCACCTGCGCACGTAACCGCGCCTGCGACGCCGGGTACAGGTCCAGGGCCCGCTCCTGCGCGGCCTCCGCGTCGACCAGACGGCCGGCGTGCGTGTACACCCACGATTCGGTGTGGTGAAGCCGATGCTCCGGCCACCCCCACAACGACTCCACGTCGCCCGCGATCGCGGCTGGTAGCTGCTGGGCTAGGTCGGCGAGTTGCCGCACCGTCGCCACCGCCTCCGCATGCCGCCCGGCCAACGACAGGGCTTGGGACCGGCCGGCGAGCAACCCGCACGCCGCCGACGTGGCCTCTCGGCCCAGCAGAGGCAATGCCTTGTCCGACAGGGCGACGACCGCCGACGGTCCGCGTCCGTCGTAGCAGCCGTTCACCACATCCCACGCCCGCACCAACATTCGAGTGTCGGTGTCCCCGGATTCGTCGGCAACGCGATGGGCAGTCTGCCACCAGCGGCGACCCATCACGGTCTGCCCCGACGCGACAAGGCTCAACGCGACGATGACGGATAGGCGCGCGGCAGCCCGCAGGAGACCAGGTCGGCACCTACCAGTGTCGGCTACGACCTGGTGTTGCAGCACGGTCAGGTCGGCTCTCAGCTGGGCCATCAGCGCGGGACGGGCTTGCCGGTAGTAGCCGTGGCCGTACTCGGCCGCGATCTGCTCCCACTCGTCGTGGTCGGGCGTCACCGCGTCGCCGAGGCCGTGACGAAGGGCTTCGAACCCTGCCAGAGGTGCGACGGCGGGGGCGGCGGCCAAGGTGGTCATGGCACGCAGCATGGTGCGTCTGTGCATCTCGGTGGCACCGGCACGGTCGGCCCGGTACGCCTCGACGAGCGCGCCGTCAGCGTCCAAGGCCCGATCGCAGGCCGCGGCCAGCGCGTCGGTGGGACGGCGTCCACCACGCTCCACCTGAGCGATGTGGCTGTACTGGAAGTGGATGAGCGAACCGAGTTGCCGCAGGGACAGCCCGGCGCTCTCGCGATGCCGTCTGAGTAGCTGCCCGAAGGTGTCCATCTCCGACCCCCAGCGTGTGCAGGAGCGTGTGCACACCGCGCACGCCTGCCGTAGGCCCAGCTTATCGGCCACGCTCGACGTATCAGTCCATCTGGCGCAGCAGCTTCCGACGGGATCGACGGGAACTGTGTCTGCCTTTCCGGTGATGTCCACCCCTTGCCCTCGGAGCCGAACATGACCGACAGCCTTCAGGTTCCTGCGGGCACCCTGCTGCACCTGCTGGCGTGGGAGATCAGCCCGAATCCGACCAACCGCGACGAACTGGTGTGGGCGGTGGTGGTGGACCCGCAGCATGTCGGCGGCATGGTGCGGTTGCGGGGGCACACGTGCGCTGGCCCCGTACCGGATTGTGCCCGCGGGTGGTGCTTCGAGGCGCAGGTGCCGGTCGCTGCGATCCACGCGAACACGGATGGAACCCGGTGAGTGCGCCCAGCCCGGAGCAACTGGCCCGATGGTGGCGGGTTCTGGCCGAGCATGAGCAGCGACACGGGCGATGCCCCATCTGCGGCACCTGCGCCCGGTGCTGGGCATGGGCGGGAGCGTTCGCGAATCTGATCGCGCACGACGCGTACCACCTGGGCCCGGCGCGGGCGGAGGCCCCGCCTGGCTAGCGCACCGGGTGGCCGCTGCCGCGCAGCGCGTCCTTGACCTCGGCCACGGTCAGCTCGCCGAAGTGGAAGACGCTGGCGGCGAGCACCGCGTCCGCGCCGGCGCCGATCGCGGGCGGAAAGTGGGCCACCTCGCCGGCGCCGCCACTGGCCACCACCGGCACGTCCACGACCGCTCGTACCGCGGCGATCAGCTCCAGGTCGAAGCCCGCCTTGGTGCCGTCGGCGTCCATCGAGTTGAGCAGGATCTCCCCCGCGCCCAACTCGGCGCCCCGCCGCGCCCAGTCCACCGCGTCGATGCCGGTGCCGCGCCGACCGCCGTGCGTGGTGACCTCGAAACCGCTTCCGGTCGCGGCACGGCGCACGTCGAGGGAGAGTACAAGCACCTGCCGGCCGAACCGGTCGGCGATCTCGGCGATCAGCTCCGGACGGGCGATGGCGGCGGTGTTCACGCCCACCTTGTCCGCCCCGGCGCGCAGCAGCGTGTCCACGTCGGCGACCTGCCGGACCCCGCCGCCGACGGTGAGCGGGATGAACACCGACTCGGCGGTGCGGCGCACCACGTCGAGCATGGTGCCCCGGTCGCTGGAGGACGCGGTGACGTCGAGGAAGGTCAACTCGTCCGCGCCGGCCCGGTCGTACGCGGCGGCCAACTCCACCGGGTCGCCAGCGTCCCGCAGGTCGAGGAAGTTGACCCCCTTGACCACCCGCCCGGCGTCCACGTCCAGACAGGGGATCACCCGTACCGCCACCGTCATGCCGCGAGCCTATCCTCCGCACGAGCGGCGATGACCGACCTGTGAGGCCGGCCACCGCCGCGCGTCGGATCGAAATTCACACTCGGACGAGCATCTTGCCGAGGTTGTCGCCCCGCAGCAGACCGAGGAACGCGGCCGGGGCGTTCTCGATGCCGTCCACGATCGTCTCGTCGTAGGACAGCGAGCCGTCGCGCAGCCAGCCCGCGACGTCGCGGACGAAGTCGGCCCGCAGGTGGTTGTGGTCGTTGACCAGGAAGCCGCGCAGGGTGAGCCGCTTGCCGATGACCAGCGCCAGGTTGCGCGGCGCGGCCGGCGGCTCGGTGGCGTTGTACTGCCCGATCATGCCGCAGATGGCGACCCGACCGTGCAGGTTCATGGCCGAGATCGCCGCTTCCAGGTGGTCGCCGCCGACGTTGTCGAAGTAGACGTCGACGCCGTCCGGGGCGGCCGCCCGCAGCGACTCGCGGACCCCGTCGTGGTAGTCGAAGGCGGCGTCGAAGCCCAGCGCCCGCAGCCGCTCGACCTTGGCCGGCGAGCCGGCGCTGCCGATCACCCGGGCGGCGCCCTTGAGCTTGGCGATCTGACCGACCAGGCTGCCCACCGCGCCGGCCGCGGCGGAGACGAAGACCGTCTCGCCGGGCTTCATCGCGGCCACCTCCAGCAGCCCGGCGTACGCGGTCAGCCCGGTCATGCCGAGCACGCTCAGGTACGCGCTGACCGGAGCGATGCTCGGGTCGACGGGGCGGGCGGCGGCGGCGTCGAGCAGCGCGTACTCCCGCCAGCCCAGCCCGTGCAGCACGGTGTCGCCGACCGCGATGTCGGCCGACTCGCTGGCCACCACCTCGCCGATCGCGGCCCCGTCGAGCGGGGCGTCGAGGGCGAACGGCGGGACGTACGACTTGACGTCGTTCATCCGTCCGCGCATGTACGGGTCGACGGACATGAACTGGTTGCGGACCACGATTTGGCCCGGTCCGGGCGTCGGGACGTCGGTCTCGACGAGCCGGAAGGTGTCTTCGGTGGGCCAGCCCTCGGGGCGGCTGGCCAGGTGGATCTCACGGTTGCTGGTCATCGGGTGGTCGTCCTCTCGTCGGCGGGTGAGGTCCAGGTCCGCGGCGTCAGGCGGCCAGGGTCTCGCGGACGGTGAGCGTGACGTCGATGTTGCCGCGGGTCGCGTTGGAGTACGGGCAGACCTGGTGGGCCTGCTCGACGAGCTGCTCGGCGGCGTCGCGGGCGACGGCGGGCAGGTCGACGACGAGCTGCACGGTGAGCCCGAAGCCGCCGCTGCCGTTCGGGCCGATGCCCACCTCGGCGTCGACCACGGAACCGGTCACGTCGGCCTTGGCCCGTCGGGCCACCACCCGCAGCGCGCTGTGGAAGCAGGCCGCGTAGCCGGCGGCGAAGAGCTGCTCGGGGTTGGCCGCGCCACCGGCGCCGCCCATCTCCTTCGGCACGGCCAGGTCGAGCGCTACCGTGCCGTCGGAGGTCTCGACGTGGCCGTCCCGGCCGTCGCCGGTGGCGGTCGCGGACGCGGTGTAGAGAACCTGCATGATGGTCACTGCTCCTTCTGTCGGTGGATGGTGTCGGTGACCCGGGTGAGGGTGTCGCGCAGCGCGACCAGCTCGCCGAGGCCCAGCCCGGTGGCCTGCGCGATCCGCAACGGGACGTCGCAGAGCTGCTCGCGCAGTGCCCGGCCCTGCTCGGTGAGGCCCACCTCGACCCGGCGCTCGTCGCGGGCTGATCGCCGCCGCACCACCAGGCCGGCCCCCTCCAGCCGCTTGAGCAGCGGTGAGAGCGTGCCGGAGTCCAGCCGCAGCTCGGCGCCCAGCTCGGACACCGTGGGGGCGTCGTCGGGACGCTCCCAGAGCACCAGCAGCACCAGGTACTGCGGGTAGGTCAACCCGACCTCGTCGAGGATCGGCCGGTAGACGTCGGTCAGGGCGCGCGACGCGGCGTAGAGCGCGAAGCACACCTGCCGGCGCAGCACCAGGTCATCGGTCACCACCGAACCGTAGCCCACAATTAAGTTGTGCACAACTTATCTGTCCGTGGAGCGACCAGCAGGCCGCGCGGGCACGTACCTCAGCGATCGCCGAGGTACGCCTCCAACTCCACCTCGACCAGGTGCTCCGGATCCAGCAGACCGGCCACCACCACCAGGGTCGCCGCCGGGCGGACCGCGCCGAAGACCGCGTTGTGCGCCCGACCCACCTCGTCGGCGTGCAGCCGATCCGTCACGTACATCCTGGTCCGGACCACATCGCCCGGCTCGGCACCCACCTCGGCCAGTGCGGCCAACCCGATCCGCAGCGCCTGCGCGGTCTGCGCGGCGGCGTCACCGACGTGCACCACCCGGCCGTCCACCGTTGCCGTGCAACCGGCCGTCCAGGCCCGCTCACCGGCCCGGACCACCCGGGAGTAGCCGTAGCGCTGCTCCCACGGGCCACCCGACCCGAGCCGGGTGGCCGTCACGCCTCGGCCAGCGTCCGCAGCGCCTCGGCCACCGTGAAGGCACCCGCGTAGAGGGCCTTACCGGCGATCACGCCCTCCACCCCGGCCGACTCCAGCGTCGCCAACGCCCGCAGGTCGTCCAGGGTCGACACGCCGCCGGAGGCGATCACCGGCCGGTCGGTCCGGGCGCACACCTCGCGCAGCAGATCCAGGTTCGGCCCGCGCATGGTGCCGTCCTTGGTGATGTCGGTGACCACGTACCGGCTCGCGCCCGCCTTGTCCAACCGCTCCAGCACCTCGTACAGGTCACCGCCGTCCCGGGTCCACCCCCGCGCCGACAGGGTGTTACCCCGCACGTCCAGCCCGATGGCAACCCGGTCGCCGTACTCCGCGACCACCCGGTCACACCAGACCGGATCCTCCAGGGCGGCCGTCCCGATGTTCACCCGGGCCGCCCCGGTGCCCAGCGCCGCGCGCAACGACTCGTCATCCCGGATGCCCCCGGAGAGTTCCACCTTCACGTCCAACTGGCGCACCACCTCCGCGAGCAGGTGCGCGTTGGTGCCCCGACCGAACGCCGCGTCCAGATCGACCAGGTGGATCCACTCCGCGCCGTCCTGCTGCCAGGCCAGCGCCGCGTCCAACGGGTCGCCGTAGATGCTCTCGCTTCCGAGGGCGCCCTGAACGAGCCGGACGGCCCGCCCGTCAGCGACATCCACGGCGGGTAACAGGGTGAGGCTCAAGGTCTTCTCCTCGATCAGGTACGACGGTCCAGGGCGATCACCACGATCGCCGGCAGTACGAGCAGCAAGAGCACGATCAGCGCGATACGCAACGCCAGGTTGTCGACGAACGACCAGATCAGGATCAACGCCGCGCCGGTGAGCAGCACGATCGCCGCCCGCTCACCCCGAGTGTGCCGGGCCAGCCGCCCGGAGCGACCCCGCCGCAGCCGCGGCGTCAACCCGCGGACCACCGCACGACGGCGCTGCCGGCGAGCCACCTGGCGCTGCCGGATCGCCCGCTCCCGGGCCTGCTCGGCCTCCCGCTCCGCCCGCCGACGGGCACGCTCCCGGCTCACCGCGACGCCCACCGGTCGGGCGTCGCGCGACGGCGCTCAGCCACCGCTGGGCAACGTGGCGAGCCAGTTGCGCAGCAACGCGGCACCGGTGTCGGCGGACTTCTCCGGGTGGAACTGGGCCGCCGACAACGGGCCGCGCTCCACCGCCGCGACGAAATCCGTGTCGTGGTGGGCGGTGGTCACCGTGGCACCGGCAGCGGCCAGCGCCGCCGGGTCGCCCATCGCGTACGAGTGGACGAAGTAGAACCGGCTCTGCTCCGACAACCCGGCGAACAGCACCGACTCCCGGGGAGCCCGCACCGTGTTCCAGCCCATGTGCGGCAACCGGGTGGCGGCCAGCCGGGTCACCCCGCCGGGCAGCAGCCCCAGCCCCTTGGTCACCACGCCGTGCTCGTCACCGTGCTCGAAGAGCACCTGCATGCCCACGCAGATGCCGAGCACCGGCCGGCCAGCAGCCACCCGCTCGGCGATCACCGGGCCGGCGCCCAGCGCCTCGATCCCCGCCATGCACGCCGCGTACGCGCCCACACCCGGCACCACCAGACCATCAGCGGCAGCCGCGGCGGACAGGTCGTCGGTCACCCGGACATCCGCTCCGGCGGCGGCCAGCGCCCGCTCCGCCGAACGCAGGTTGCCCGAGCCGTAGTCGAGCACCACCACATCACTCATGCCGTCACCCCGATCACCCGTTCTCCGGCAGCAGCCGCAGCACCCCGGCGACCGTGGCGAGCACAGCGAGGGCCGCGGTCACCAGCACGGCGGCCTTCGGCGCGCCCTGCCGGTAGAGCGACCAGGTGCCACCCACCAGCACCCCGGCCAGGATCAGCAACAACGTCGGCAACGCGGCACCCATCAGAGCTGCCTTCCATTCGCGACTGCGGGGCTCCGCTGCGCTGCACTCCTCGCGCTCATCAGAGCTGCCTTCCATTCGCGACTGCGGGGCTCCGCTGCGCTGCACTCCTCGCGCTCATTAGAGAGCGCCCTTCGTGCTCGGGATCGCGCCAGCGGAACGCGGGTCGATCGAGGTGGCCTCGCGCAACGCGCGGGAGACCGCCTTGAACTGCGCCTCCACCACGTGGTGCGCGTCCGGGTGACCGCCCGGCCGGGCCGCCCGCAGCACGTCGACGTGCAGCGTGACCCGGGCCGCCTGGCCGAAGGACTCCCAGATGTGCCGGGTCATGCTTGTCGCGTAGACCGGACCGATGTACGGGGCGAGCACCGGCTCGTCGTGCACCACGTACGGCCGACCGGAGAGGTCCACCGCGGCCCGGACCAGCACCTCGTCCATCGGCACGGTCGCCGAGCCGTACCGTCGGATGCCCGCCTTGTCGCCCAGCGCCTGGTCGAACGCCGCGCCCAGCGCGAGCGCGGTGTCCTCGATCGTGTGGTGCGCGTCGATCTCCAGGTCACCCACGGTGCGCACGGTCAGGTCGAAACCGCCGTGCCGGGCGATCTGGTGCAGCATGTGGTCGTAGAAGCCGACGCCTGTGCTGATCTCGGCGGCGCCGGTGCCGTCGAGGTCGATCTCGACGAGGACCTTGGTCTCCTTGGTGATCCGCTCCACCCGGGCGGTCCGGCTCATGCTGTGCAACCTTTCGTTCACGACTGCGGGGCTCGCAACACCGGCTCACTCCTCGCGCTCACCGGACCTCTCGGTCGCGACTGCGGGGCTCGCGAGCTCACTCCTCGCGCTCCCGTCGCACAGTCTCCATTGCGGAAAGGAAGGCGTCGGTCTCGGCGGCGGTGCCGGCGGTCACCCGCAGCCAGCCGGGCAGGCCGACGTCACGGACCAGCACCCCCTGCGCCAGCAGGGCGTTCCAGACGATGGTCTGGTCGCCGCCCACCTCGAAGAGCACGAAGTTGGCGTCGCTGTCGGCGACCCGGAACCCCCGCTCGCGCAGCGTCGCTACGATCCGGTCCCGCTGCGCCATGATCGCGCTCACCGTACCGAGGAGGGCATCGCGGTGGGCCACCGCCGCGCGTGCGGCGGCCTGGGTGAGCGCGGAGAGGTGGTACGGCAGACGGACGAGCTGCACCGCCTGCACCACCGCCGGGTCGGCGGCCAGGTAACCCAGCCGGCCGCCGGCGAACCCGAACGCCTTGCTCATCGTCCGGGTGACCACCAGCCGCGGGTGGCCGGGCAGCACCGCGAGGGCGCTGACCGTCCCGGGCCGGGCGAACTCGGCGTACGCCTCGTCGACGACCACCATGCCGGGCGCGACGTCGAGCACCGCGGCGATCACCGCCGGGTCCAGTGCCGTGCCGGTGGGGTTGTTCGGCGAGCAGAGGAAGACCACGTCCGGCTGGTGCTCACGAACCTGGGCGACCGCCTCCTCGGCGGTCAACCCGAAGTCGACGCCGCGCTCGGCGGGCACCCACCGGGTGCTGGTGCCGAGGGCCAGCAGCGGATGCATCGAGTACGCCGGGACGAAGCCGAGCGCGGTGCGCCCCGGCCCGCCGAACGCCTGGAGCAGTTGCTGCTGGATCTCGTTGGAGCCGTTGGCCGCCCACACCTGCTCGACGGTGAGCCCGTGCCCGAGATAGTCGGCCAGGTCGGCGCGGAGCGCCACCGCGTCCCGGTCCGGGTAGCGGTTCAGCTCGCGCAGCTCGGCCGCGAGCGCCTTGCCGATCGCCTCGACCACCGGCTCCGGCACCGGGTGGGAATTCTCGTTGGTGTTGAGCCGCACCGGCACGTCCAGTTGCGGCGCCCCGTACGGCGACAGCCCCCGCAGGTCGGCCCGGAGCGGCAGATCATCGAGCGAGGTCATGCCGGCCCTCCCGGGAATCGGGCCTGGACCGCCTGGCCGTGCGCGGGCAGGTCCTCCACGTTGGCCAGGGTGACCACGTGCGGGGCCACGTCGCGCAGCGCCGCCTCGGTGTATTCGATCAGGTGCACGCCGCGCAGGAAGGACTGCACGGACAGGCCGGAGGAGTGCCGGGCGCAGCCGCCGGTGGGCAGCACGTGGTTGGAGCCGGCGCAGTAGTCGCCGAGCGACACCGGTGACCAGGCGCCCACGAAGATCGCCCCGGCGTTGCGGACCCGCAGCGCCCACTCCCGGGCGTCGACCGTCTGGATCTCCAGGTGCTCGGCCGCGTACGCGTCGACCACCCGCAGCCCCGCCTCCAGGTCGTCGACCAGGACCACGCCGCTCTGCTCACCGGTCAGCGCCGTACTGACCCGCTCGGAGTGCTTGGTCGCCGGCACCTGCCGGGCCAACTCCGCCTCGACCGCCTCGACCAGCGCCACCGACGGGGTGACCAGCACGCTCGCGGCGAGCGGGTCATGCTCGGCCTGACTGATCAGGTCGGCGGCCAGGTGCGCCGGGTCGGCCGTGTCGTCGGCCAGGATGGCGATCTCGGTCGGCCCGGCCTCGGCGTCGATGCCGACCACGCCGCGCAGCAGCCGCTTGGCGGCGGTCACCCAGATGTTGCCGGGACCGGTGATCAGGTCGACGGGATCGCACCGCAGCTCACCCGCTGGGTCCACCGCCGCGCCGTAGGCCAGCATCGCCACCGCCTGGGCCCCGCCCACGGCGTACACCTCGTCGACGCCGAGCAACGCGCACGCGGCGAGCACCCGGGCGTCGGGCAGGCCGCCGTTGTCCTTCTGCGGCGGGCTGACCACCACCAGCGAGCGCACCCCGGCCGCCTGGGCGGGCACCACGTTCATCACCACCGTCGACGGGTACATCGCCAGGCCGCCGGGCACGTAGAGGCCGACCCGGTCGACCGGCAGCCACCGCTCGGTGACCGTGCCGCCGGGAACCACCTGGGTGGTGTGGTCGGTGCGCCGCTGGTCGGCGTGCACCCGACGGGCCCGGGCGATGGACTCCAGCAGCGCGGCACGCACCGCCGGGTCGAGCACGCCCTCCGCCTCGGTGATCGCCTCGACCGGCACCCGCAGCACCTCCGGGGAGATGCCGTCGAACCGAACGCTCGCCTCCTGGATCGCCGGGTACCCATGCTCACGGACCGCCTCCACCAGGGGCCGGATGCGCTCGACGGCGACGGACACGTCGAGCTGGGCACGGGGCAGCAGGCGGCGCGGGTCGCCAAGACCGTCGCGCAGGTCGATCCGATTCAACACCCTTGCGAGTCTAGGCGGCCGGCCCGACGTCCACCCGAGCCGCCCGCCCGCCGGGACGGTGAGCCAGGCCACGCCCTCGGCGGCGAGATTGGTTAGGCTCGACCATGTGACCGCACGGCTGCCGGTGTTCCCGCTCGCAACGGTGCTCTTTCCCGGGTTGGTGCTGCCGCTGCACATCTTCGAGGAGCGCTACCGGGCGCTGGTCCGACACCTGGTCGGCCTGCCCGAGGGCGCCCCACGTGAATTCGGCGTGGTGGCCATCCAGGCCGGCTGGGAGGTCGCGCCCGCCGGTCCCGGCGCCCGACCGACGCCGAGTGTCGGCGAGGTCACCCTGCACGAGGTGGGCTGCACCGCCGAGCTGCGCCAGGTGACCGAGCTGGCCGACGGTGGTTTCGACATCGTCACGGTTGGCCGCCGACGGTTCCGGATCGCCGAGGTCGACGCCAGCGCCGAGCCCTACCTGACCGCCGACGTCGAGTGGCTGCCCGACCCGGGCGGCCCGGACGAGGTGGCCGACCTGCTGGCCGCCCGGGTGATCGCGGTGTTCCGGCAGTACCTCGGCCTGATCCGCGCCGACCCGGAGGAGATCTCCGAGCAGCTGCCGGAGGACCCGACGGTGCTCTCGCACCTGGTGGCGGCGACCGCGGCGCTCACCGTCGACGACCGGCAACGGCTGCTGGCGATCGACGACACCGCGTCCCGGCTCCGCGCCGAGCTGCGGCTGCTCAACCGCGAGGCGGCTCTGCTGCGTCAGGTGCGGGCGGTTCCGGTGCCGCTGGCGGAGCTGGCGACCCCGCCGACACCCAACTGAACTCCCCCGGCTCGGGCTCCGGGCGCAGCCCCGGCCACCGCGACCAGCCGGCCAGCAGGGTGTACATGACCGCGGCCCCGAACGCCGGCAGCAGCAGGTTGCCGTGCGGCACCGGCAGCACGCCGAGCAGCCAGTCCACCCCACCGGCCCGCAGGTCGGCGGGTTTGCTGAAGGCCTGCCCGGCCGGGGCGGTCGCCAGCAACCGGTCGAAGGTGGCCAGCCCGATCCGCCGTCCCACCTGCCAGGCCACCGGCGCGGCGGCGAGCGTGCCGAGCACCGCGGCGAGCAGCCCGACCGGGCCGCGCCGCCGACGGAGCACGAACCACAGGGCGAGCGCCACCAGCAGCCCGAACGCGAGCCCGAGCAGGCTGAACCAGCCGTCGGCGGCGATCGGCTGCTCCGGTTGCGGCTCGGCGTAGATCGCCCCCTCGGCGGTCTTGAGCACCGGGGTGTCCGGCGCGAGCGCGGCCCAGAGCAGCCCGAGCGGGACCCCCAGCGCGGCCAGCGCGAGCACGGCGCCCAGCACCGTCGCCAGGGCACGCAGCGGACGTCGCGGCTCGTCGAACCGAAGCTCCAGCGAGCTCTGGTACGCCGCCGAGGCGGGGACGTCGCCCGGGTCGAACCCGCCCGGTGGCGGCCCGGTCGGCCCGACGGAGTCCGGCGGTGCGCCGGCCGAAGGCTCGGCCGGCGACGGCCTCAGGTCGGCCGAAGGCTCGGCCGGCGACGGCGTCAGGTCGGCCGAAGGCTCGGCCGGCGACGGCGTCGGGTCGGACGTCCGGGGTGGCGCGGTGCGGTCGGGCTCGTCGGCGGGCCGCTCACTGTCGGGGTTGTCCGGGCTCACCCGATGATCCTCTCAGGCCCGGCGCGAGGCCGGGGCTCCGGTGGCGGCAGACAAGCTCACCGGGCGAACGGCTCCACCATCATCGCCGCCGCCCGCAGCCACGCCTGCCGGGTCTCCGGCTGGAGTTGGTGGTACTCGATCGACGACCCGGTCTCCAAGGCCGGGTCGTACGGCACGACGGCCACCCCACGGGTCCGGGTGGCGAAGTGCCGCTCCAGGTCGTCCTGGAGCGTCGAGCGACCCGGGGTCGGGCAGGAGATCAGGGTGATCGCGTTGTCCGCCAACTCGCCCATGCCCTCCTCGTGCAGCAGGTCGAGCATCCAGTCCGCGCTGAACGCCGCGTCCTCCCGGGGCACGGTGGTCACCACCAACTGGTCGGCGGCCTGCATCACCGTGCGCCAGTTGGGGCTCTCCACGTTGTTGCCGGTGTCCACACAGACCACGTCGTGGGTACGCCGCAGCAACTCCAGCACACGGCGGACGGTGAACTGGTCCAGTCGCTGGGCGAAGCGCGGGCTCTCCTCGCCGGCCAGCACGTCGTACGAACCGTCGGAGGCGTGCCGCAGGTAGTCGTCCAGCCGGTCCAGCAGGGTCGCGCCCTCCAGGATCTCGATCTGGGCCAGTTCGCTGACCAGGTGCCGGATCGTCCGGGCGTGCCGGGCGCTGCCGGCGCGCAGGCCGAGGGTGCCGCGCAGCTCGTTGTCGTCCCAGGCCAGCACGCCCTTGCCGCGGACGCTGCCGACCGTCGCCGCGGCGAGCACGGTGGCGGTCGTCTTGTGCACCCCGCCCTTGGGGTTGGCGAAGGCGAACACCCGGGGCGTGCCCAGGTCCCGCTGGAGCACCCCGTTGGCGCGCTCCTGCTCCGGGTCGACGGCCGGTGGGCGCCACTCGATCCGGGCCGGGTAGGCACGTTCGGCGACCGCCGAGCCGACCGCCGGGGCGGGTGGCGGCGGGACCGGCGCGGCGACCGGCGGCGCGGGTGGCGGTGGGACCGGCAGTGCGGGCGGCGGGGCGACGGGCGAGGGCGGGGCCGTTGGGTAGCCGGTCTCCGGCTGGTAGCCGGTCTCCAGCAGGGCGTACCGCGACTCCACCGGCGGGTCTCCCGGTCGGTAGCCATTGTCCAGCAACGCGTAGCGCGACGGGACCGGGTCGGGACCGCGTGCCGGCGGCTCGGGATCGGCCCGGTACGTCGGCTCGGCCCGGTAGTCCGGCTCGGCCGGATAGTCCGGCTCGGCCCGATAACCCGGCGTGGCGGGGTAGCCGGGCTCAGCGCGGTAGCCCGGCTCGGCCCGGTACGCCGGCTCAGCGCGGTAGCCCGGCTCGGCCCGGTACGCCGGCTCAGCGCGGTAGCCCGGCTCGGCCCGGTACGCCGGCTCCGCCCGATAGTCCGGCTCGGCCCGGTACGCGGGTTCAGCCCGGTAGGCGGGGTCAGCCCGATAGTCCGGCTCGGCCCGGTAACCGGGTTCGGCCCGGTAGGCGGGGTCGACCCGGTAGGTCGCCTCGGCCCGGTAACCGGGCTCGGCGCCGTACGACAAATCGGCCGGATGCCCGATGGCGGGTGCCCGCCCGGCGTAGCCGTTGGGGGCGGCACGCCGTGGCAGCGGGTCCGGCGGCGGCTCATCGGCGCGCCGTTCCGGCTCGGTCTGCTCCGCGCCGCGACCGCCCAGCCGGGCACGGTCCAACAACGCGCGCCACCGCGGCGCTGGTTCGGCCGGCCGGCCCCAGCCGGTCTCACTGCCCTCCACGGCCCGCCCTCCCAGCGCCATCGATCTCCGTCTGACAGGCTACGAACCCAACCCTATTCGGACCACACCTCAGAACGCACACCAGCCGGGGCAGATCACGACGACGGTGCCGGCGACGGCGGCTCGGCGAGGGTGGCGTCCGGCGAGGTGGTGACGCTCGGCGGCGTCGACTCGGTGGGCTCCGACGTCGACGGTTCGGGTGACGGAATCGTCACGGCTGGTGCGGGTTCCGACGATTCGCCCACGGAGGCCGACGGCGCCGGTGCGCTGACCGGTGGCGCGGGCCGCTCGGACTGGGTCGGCGCGGGGCTCGTCCCGGTGTCGGCCGGCGGGCGCACCACGTCGACCTGCTCGGGCAGCGGCGGCGTGAAGACCGTGCGGTCCAGCCGGTACACCTCGGGGGCGGGGTCGACCGCCCGCACGTCCGGCCGGGCCGCGACGCCGCGCAGCGCCACCGGCGTCGCGCGCACCACCGCCGCGTAGACGCAGGCGCAGCCGGTGCGGTACGCGGCCGCCTCGGCGGCGGCCACCTCGGCGCCGCTGGCGTACTGCTCCCGCAACTCCCGCTCGCCCACCCCGTCGCCGTCGACCGCGGCGGCCCTGGCCCGGTAGTCGGCGGCCTCGGTCTCCTTGCGGGCCGCCACCTGTGCCATCCCGGCGACCACGTCGTCCGGCACCCGCTGCGCGGGGATCTTGACGATCTCGGTCTGCCGGCCGGGCAGCGGAACCCGCCCGAAGACGGTCGAGACCCCGACGTCGCCGAGCACCGTCGCCAGCCGCTGTGGAGGCAGGTACGCCTCGAGCGTGACCAGCGCGTACGTCCCGCCCTCGGCGGCCGGGGCGGACGCGGGCAGCGCGGCCAGGTCGGCCGCGGCCGACCGCAGGTAGCCGGGGACGGAGTCGCCGTCGGTAACGCCGACCCGGGTCACCTCGCCGACCGTCCGGTCGCCGACCGGAGTGTCGTCGACGGCCCAGACGGCGGTGCCCAGCACCGCCGCCGCGGAGAGCACGGCGGCCCAGCTGAGCACCCCGGAGCGCGCCGACCGGTCGCCCAGCCGGGCCACGGCCCGGGTCAGCGGCGGCAGCAGCCGTTGGTCCAGCTGCCGCAGCAGGTTGCCGGCGCGCACGGGCGGGATCCCCTCTGTGGATCGGTGTCGGGCGGTCGCCGCTCAGTCACGCAGGATCTGGAGCGCACGGTCCAGGTCGTCAGGGTAGTCGCTGACGAACCGGACCTCGTCCCCCGTTCGGGGGTGCAGAAAGCTCAGTTCGCGGGCGTGCAGCCACTGTCGGGCCAGGCCGAGACGAGCCGAGAGGGTGGGATCTGCGCCGTAGGTGAGGTCACCCACACAGGGGTGCCGCAGGGTGGAGAAGTGCACCCGGATCTGGTGGGTCCGGCCGGTCTCCAGCCGGACGTCGACCAGGCTCGCCGCCGGGAACGCCTCCAGGGTGTCGTAGTGGGTGATGCTCGGCTTGCCGCCGGAGACCACCGCCCACCGATAGTCGTGGGTGGGGTGCCGGTCGATCGGTGCGTCGACGGTGCCCCGCAGCGGGTCCAGGTGGCCCTGCACCACCGCGTGGTAACCCTTGTCGACCTCGCGGTACTTGAAGGCCCGCTTCAACGCCGTGTACGCCTGCTCGCTCTTGGCCACCACCATGATTCCGGTGGTGCCCACGTCGAGCCGGTGCACCACGCCCTGCCGCTCGGCGGCGCCGCTGGTGGAGATGCGGTGCCCGATCGCGGCGAGCGCGCCGATCACCGTCGGCCCGGTCCACCCCGGGCTGGGGTGCGCGGCCACCCCCACCGGCTTGTCGACCACGACGATGTCGTCGTCGGCGTAGACCACCCGCAGGCCGGGCACCGCCTGCGGCACCACGGTCGGCGGCGCGACCGGGGCGGGCAGCGTGACCTCCAGCCAGGAGCCGGCCTTGACCTTGTGCGAGTTGGGCCGGGCGGAGCCGTCGACAAGCGCGTCCCCGGCGTCGACCAGGGCTGCGGCGGCGGTGCGGGAGAGCCCGAACAGGCGGGACACGGCCTGGTCCAGGCGCATGCCGTCGAGGCCGTCCGGAACCGGAAGGGAACGGTGGTCGCCGCCAGCGGCGAACGCGGAGGTCATGCCCGCTCCCGCTGCTCGGCGCCCGACGCGGCGTCCGTCGTGGCCGGGTCGCCGTCGCGCCCCGCCCGCCGGCCGTCACGCTGGCGGCCGGTCAGCTCCAACAGGACGGCCAGCAGCACGCCGCAGACCAGCGAGCTGTCGGCCAGGTTGAACACCGGCCAAACCTGACCGTACGGGTCAAAGAGGCTGATCATGTCGACCACGTGCCCGTGGAAGGGGGACGGCGCCCGGAAGATCCGGTCGACGAGGTTGCCCAACGCACCGCCCAGCACCAGGCCGAGGGAGATCGCCCAGGGCAGCGAGCGCAGGCGCAGTGCCATCCAGACGATCCAGCCGACCACCCCGATGGTGATCAGCGGGAAGACCCAGGTGTGGTCGGCGCCGATGCTCCAGGCCGCGCCGCTGTTGCGGGTCAGGCTCAGGTAGACGAACCCGCCGAGCAGCCGGACCGGCTCCCGGTCGGTCAGCGCGGCCAGCGCGAGGTGCTTGGTGACCAGGTCGGCCAGCAGGGCCACCAGGGCGACTCCGGCAAGAATCGCGACGGCCCGGGGCCGGCGGGTGCCGCCGCCCGGGTCGGTGCGGCCGGGTTCGGCGGACGGTGCTGCGGTCATGCGCTCCCCATCGACAGTCTCGGCGGTGATCGCTCACCGTCTCATCGCCGCCGGGGAACGGACCTCAGCGCCGCTCCTCCAGCTGCTTGCACGTCACACACTGGGTGGCCGACGGGAAGGCGGCGAGGCGCTCGACCGGGATCGGGTTGCCGCACCGCTCGCACCAGCCGTAACCACCCTCGTCGAGGCGCTCCAGAGCGCGCTCCACCTGCGTGATCCGTTCCAGAATGCTGTTGGCGAGAGAGATCTCCTGCTCCCGCTCGAGCGTCTTGGTGCCCGTGTCGGCCTGGTCGTCCCCGGCCGAGTCGGTCAGCCGATCGCGCTGCAGCTCGGTGATCTCACTCAGCGTCTGATCGTACTCGGCACGAAGCTCGTCCCGTCGCGCCGCCAGCGCCGCCCGGATCTTCTCGGTCTCCGCCGTGCTGCGGGTGGCCTTGGCCACCGGCTTCCGCCCGGCGGTCCTGGTGTCGGCTGGCTTCGCCATGGGTCGCTCCCTCGGCCGGGGAACCGCGCGGTCCGCGGCGCCTGGTCAGGGGGCGCCGACCAGGGCGTCCCCTACGTACGAAAAGGGGCGCACGGCGACGATGGCCGCGCACTCCGGAGGTTGGCAAGAATACGGAACGTACAGGCGTCCGACAACGTGCCGCACCGTCGCACCGTCTAACAGCCCCTAGCCCTGCCTAACTGGGGCAAAGGAGACGCTAGCAGATCAACTGACCACCTCATCCCCGTACTCACCAAACCATCGGGCCAGACGACCCCGCCGACTGACCGCCCGCAACCGCCGTTCCGCGGCGTCCCGCACCCCGGCGGTCGCCACGATCAGCAGACTGTCGCCGGTCTTCAACCGGGTGTCCGGTGCGGGCACGAAGCCGACGCCGTCGCGCAGCACCAGGGTCACCGACGCGCCCAGCGGAAGCCGCAGCTCGTCCACGTGCACGCCCGCCAACCGCGAGCCCGTCGGCACCTCCACCTGGAGCAGGTCCGCCCGCATCCGCTCCAGCGGAGCGGTCTCCACATGGATCTCGGTGGCCTCGGCCGGCGCGGTCACCCGCAACCGGCGGGCGAACGGTCCCAGCGTCCCGGTCTGCACCAACGTGAAGATCACCACCAGCACGAAGACCACGTCGAAGAGCCGCTCCGCGCCGGGCACCCGTTCGGAGAGCGGAATGGTGGCCAGCACGATCGGCACCGCCCCCCGCAGCCCGGCCCAGGACAGGAACGCCTGTTCTCGAAGACCGACCCGGAACGGCGACGCCGAGACGGCCACCGACAGCGGCCGGGCCAGCAGCACCAGCGCCAGCCCGGCGACCACCGCGGGCAGCACCGCCGCGCCCAGCCGGCCCGGTGAGGCCAGCAACCCGAGCAGCACGAACAACCCGATCTGGGCCAGCCAGGCCAACCCGTCCGCGAACCCGAGAATCGCCTGCCGGTGCGACAGGCGGGCATTGCCCAGCAGCACCCCGGCCACGTAGACGGCGAGGAAGCCCGAGGCGTGCAGCACCGCTCCCGCGGCGTACGCCAGCACGGTGATGCCCACCGCGGCGATCGGGTAGAGCCCGGCCGAGGGCAGCGCGGCCCGGCGCAGCGCCCAGGTGCCGGCAACGCCGGCGGCCACCCCCACCGCCGCACCGACGCCCAACTCGTAGCAGACCAGCGCGACCTCGTACCACCACGGGTGCGACAGGCCCTGGTGGGACAGCAGCACCACCAGCAGCACCACCGGGGCGTCGTTCATCCCCGACTCGGCCTCCAGCGTCGCCACCAGCCGGGGCGGCAACCGCAGCCGGCGCAGGGTGGCGAAGACGGCAGCCGCGTCGGTGGACGAGAGCACCGCGCCGTAGAGCAGCGCCAGCCGCCAGTCCAGCCCCAGCAGCAGGTGCACGGCGACGCCGACCACCACGATGCTGACCACCACGCCGACCGTGGAGAGGGCGGAGGCCAGCCCGAGCACCGGGCGCAGCGTGCTCCACCGGGCGGTGAGGCCGCCCTCCGCGATGATCACGATCAGCGCGCAGAAGCCGAGGGTCCGGGTCAGCTCGACGTCGTCGAACCGGATGCCCAGCCCGCCCTCGCCGATCGCCACGCCCAACGCCAGGTAGACCAGGAGGCTGGGCACGCCGAGCCGGGTGGAGAGCCGCACCGCGCCAACCGCGACCAGCAGCACCGCCGCCCCGAGCAGCAGCGCGATGTCCAACCCGGGCGTCACGGCTGCCTGGCCTGGGCTGTCCTCACTCGGCGGATCCGTCGCGCAGCCGGCGCAGCACCTCGGGCACCTCCGGGTCGGGCCGATCGACGAGGAAGAGCTTGTCCCGGCTGGCCGCGCCGGGCTTCACCCGTACCGCCACGGTGAGCGTGTCCTGGGCGGGCACCGGCGCCGCTTCAGATCGGCCGGGCGTCGGCGAGGAGGGCGGTCGCCGGCGCGCAGTGCGCGCACGGAGTGAAGCCGAGCTCCACGGCCTCGGCGACCGGCAACGTCTCGGGCTGCCAGCCATCCAGATGGGGGCAGTTGTCGAGGTGGTAGCGGGGGCGGCCGTCGACGACCTCGACCGCGTCGAGCAGTCGGGCCACCCGGGCCGCCTCGGCGGCGGTGATCTGCTGGACGGCCGGCTCGTCGACCGCCGAGACCGCGGGGTTGAACCCGTCGTCGGTCGACGCCGCCAGCGGCGACGCCGGGCTGACCGGCCGGGCGCGCGAGGACGCCCCGTCCGCCGCGGTCACGAACGGCGACGCCTCATCGACGCGCGGGTCGAACGGCGACGCCTCATCGACGCGCGGGTCGAACGGCGACGCCTCGTCGACGCGCGGGGGGTCGAACGGCGACGCCTCATCCACGCGCGGGTCGAACGGCGACGCCTCATCGATCGGCGGCACCTGGTCGATCGGCGGCACCTGGTCGACCGGCGGCGCGGGTGGTTGCCGCCACCCGGTGCCGCCGGTACCAAACGTCGTGGGCATGTGCTGCACCGGCATCTCCGGCGCGACCAGCGGCGGCCCGTACGCGACACCCGGCGTGGCCTGGCTGGCCGTGCGGGGTGCGTCGGGGTGCCGCCGGTCGGGCCGGCCCGGATCCGCCATGGCGCGGTTGGCGGCTGCCTGGCGGGCGCCCACCACCAACGCCACGGCGGCCAGCAGACTGGCCGCGATGGAGATGACCAACAAGAAGCTGGAGCCACCGGCCAGGCCGAGCACCAGTAGCACCACCGCGACGAGGATGAGCAGAAGACTTGCGACTATCACGGCTCACCCCCGCCGCGTCGAACCGTCCAGGCAGAGCCGGCGACCGTCACCATTGGCGGAGAGCGATCGCCGGCCGGTGCTCAGCGGCCGGCTTCGAGGGCGCCGGAGCGCCCGCCGCCGCCGTACGAACCAGCGAGACCCGCGGCGGCCAGCCCGTTGCCGCCGGCAACCCGGCCGGCTTCGGAACGGGTCATCTCGGCCTCAAGGCCCTGGCCACGACCGTCGAGGTCACGCAGCTGGCTCTCCAGGTACGCCTTGAGCCGGGTGCGGTACTCGCGCTCGAACTGCTTGAGCTCCTCGATGTGCTTCTGCAACGCCGTGCGCTTGGCGTCCAGGCCGCCCATGGCCTCCTGGTGCCGCTGGCGGGCGTCCCGCTCAAGGGCGTCAGCCTTCGCGCGCGCCTCCCGGGTCACCTCCTCGGCCTTGCTGCGAGCCTCGGACAGCAGCTGGTCGGCCTCGCGGCGAGCGTCGGACACGTGGTCGTCCGCGGTGCGCTGGGCCATCATCAGCACGCGCAGGGCCTGCTGCTCACCGTCACCGGTGACGCCGCCGGCCGGGCCGCCGGTCGCGCGGACCTGCTCCAGCTCGGCCTGCATCGCGCGGGCAGCCTGCTCGGCCGCCGACTTGTCGCGCTGCACCCGGTCCAGTTGGGCCTTGACGTCGTTGAGCTCCGCCGCCAGTCGGGCGTCGCCGCCGGGGCCTGCGGGGGCACCGCCACGGCCGCCGCGCTCCACCTGGGCGCGCAGCTCGTTGTTCTCCTCGATGAGACGGGCGAGCTCGCGCTCGACCTCATCAAGGAAGGCGTCGACCTCCTCCTCGTCATACCCCCGCTTGCCGATCGGCGGCTTTTTGAAGGCGACGTTGTGGACGTCGGCCGGGGTCAGCGGCATCGAAACTCCTCGGGTCAGTTGCGGCCGCGAAAGCGCGTCGGTCATCAGGCAGATGCCCTGATCGACGGCCCTAACACGAACTCCATCAGCACGAACAGGATAACCAGGAGCACAAGGGAGGCCAGGTCGATGCTCACGGTACCAATTCGCAGCGGAGGGATCACACGCCTCAACGCGTTGAGAGGGGGATCAGTGACGCTCCACACGGATTCCAATCCTGCCGATGCTCCACGCCCCGGTTGCCAGCGACGGCCGTACTGCAGGACGGCGCTCAACACGAACCGGGACAGAAGAAGGAGCAGGAAGACATAAAGGATCAGGTACAGCACTTGCAGTAAGATCGACAACACGGTCAGCGACGTCCCTCGGGTCGGGCGGGATCAACTCAGACTGAAAAAGCCGCCCTCAGCGATCTTGGCTTTGTCCTCAGCGGTGACCTGGACGTTAGCCGGTGAGAGCAGGAACACCCGATTGGTCACGCGCTCGATCGTACCGCGCAGGCCGAACGCCAGCCCGGCGGCGAAGTCCACCAGACGGCGGGCATCGGCCTCATCCATCTCGGTGAGATTGATGATCACCGGGACCCCGTCGCGGAAGTGCTCGCCGATGGTGCGCGCCTCCCGGTAGGTGGTGGGGTGCAGCGTGGTGATCTGGTAACGCTGCTCCTCCTCGGGCAGGGCCCGCTCACGCGACGTGACCTGCGGCGCGAGGGCGAGGTTGTCCCGCGTGTGGTAGGTCAGCGCGCCGGAGGTCTCGCCCGCCGACGACCGGGTGATCGACCGTACGCTGGACCGCTCGATCCGCTCTGGACGCTCACCGTCACCGCGCTCGGACTCGCTCAACCGCCCGCTCGACCGCTCGGAGAGTCGACCCCGCCCGCTGTCGCGCGGCCGGGGAGCCGGCGGCTCCTCGGTGTCGTCCTCGTCGTCGTCGGCGAACTCCTCGGCGTACCGGCTCTGCCGGTACCGCGAGTCGCGGTAGCCACCCTTGTCGTAGCCACCGTCGTCGTAGGCCCGCTCGTCGTCTTCTTCGACCAGACCGAGCCAGACCCCCGCCTTGCGCAGTGCACCCATCCCGCGCCCTTCCGTCCGCCGTGCGGCACGCGCCCCCGTGCCATGTCGCCCGTCGCGAGTGGACAACCATGCCCATCCGACCGGAACGGCAATCCCCCCGGCGCGCGATTCGCGTCGCGCGCCACGACCCCCGACTAGGAGACGCCGCCCCTGAAACAACACTGATGTAATTTGCTTGTCTCGCGGTCAGGCTACCGCAGCGTGGGACGCATTCCGAGCAACGCGCTACCGACGCGGACATGTGTCGCGCCGTAACGGATCGCGATTTCGAAATCTCCGCTCATACCGGCGGACAACGCGGTGGCTCCCGGATGGACGACCCGAAACGCGTCGGCGACCTCCGCGAGCCGGGCGAATGCCCGCTCCGGCTCCCACCCCAGCGGAGCGACCGCCATGAGACCGACCAGACGCAGCCCTGGCGCGTCGGCCACCGCCTCGGCCACCGGCTCCAACCCGGCGCCCGGATCCGCCGAATCGGGCAGTGCCCCACCCCGGACCGCATCGCCGTCGATGCTCACCTGAACCAGAGCGTCCAGCGGCTCCTGCCGGTCGGCGGTGGCGGTGGCCAGCGCCCGGGCCAGCCGGACACTGTCGACGGAGTGCACCACGTCGGCGTAGCGGACCACCGAGCGGGCCTTGTTGCGCTGCAACTGCCCGATGAAGTGCCAGCGGGGACGCACCCCGGCGGCAGCCACCTCGGCGGCCTTGCCGGACGCCTCCTGGTCGCGGTTCTCCCCCATGTCGGTCACCCCGAGCCCGGCCAGCGCCAACACGTCGCTGGCCGGGTAGGTCTTCGTCACCGCGATCATCGTGACTTCGGCGGGGTCCCGACCGGCCTGCGCACAGGCGTCGTCGACCCGGGACCGCACCTGGGCCAGACCGGCCGCGAGTTCGGCGTGCCGATCCGGTCGTACGGTGGCTGAGCTGTCGGTCATCGGCGGTGCTCAGGACCCGTTCTTGAGGAAGTCGGGAACGTCCACGTCGTCGAAGAGCACGCGACGCGGCGACTGGGCCGGAGCCGGGTTGGTGGCCGGCGCCGGCACCGGGGTGCTCTGCGGTGCCGGCTGGTTGGTGTTGGTCTTGCGGGTCGGCTCGGCCGCCTTGTACGCGGGCGTGCCGCCGTCGAAGCCCGCCGCGATGACCGTCACCCGCACCTCGTCACCGAGCGCGTCGTCGATGACCGCGCCGAAGATGATGTTGGCGTCCGGGTGGGCCGCGTCGGTGACCAGTTGGGCGGCATCGTTGATCTCGAACAGGCCCAGGTCGGAGCCGCCGGCGATGGAGAGCAGCACGCCCCGCGCGCCGTCCATGCTCTGCTCCAGCAGCGGGCTGGAGATGGCCGCCTCGGCCGCCTCGACCGCGCGGTTCTCACCGCGGGCGCTGCCGATGCCCATCAACGCGCTGCCGGCGCCGCTCATCACGCTCTTGACGTCGGCGAAGTCCAGGTTGATCAGACCCGGGGTGGTGATCAGGTCGGTAATGCCCTGCACACCGGAGAGCAGCACCTGGTCGGCGGTGCGGAACGCGTCCATCATGCTGATGTTGCGGTCGCCAAGGGCCAGCAGCCGGTCGTTCGGGATGACGATCAGCGTGTCGCACTGGTTGCGGAGTTCGTCTATTCCCGACTCGGCCTGCACCTGGCGGCGCTTGCCCTCGAAGGAGAACGGCCGCGTCACCACGCCGATGGTCAGCGCGCCGAGCTTGCGGGCGATGTTGGCCACCACGGGCGCGCCGCCGGTGCCGGTGCCGCCGCCCTCGCCGCAGGTCACGAAGACCATGTCGGCGCCCTTGAGCACCTCCTCGATCTCGTCGCGGTGGTCCTCGGCGGCGTTCTTCCCGACGTCCGGGTTGGCCCCGGCCCCCAGGCCACGGGTCAGCTCCCGGCCGACGTCGAGCTTGACGTCGGCGTCGCTCATCAGCAGCGCCTGAGCGTCGGTGTTGATCGCGATGAACTCGACGCCCTTGAGCCCAACCTCGATCATCCGGTTGACGGCGTTGACGCCGCCACCCCCGATGCCGACGACCTTGATGACCGCCAGGTAGTTGTGCGGAGGTGTCATCTCCGGTCCTTTCCTTCGAGATTGGCTTCGGCCGACCGGGTACGGCGTGGCCAGCCAGCGGCCGACGACAGCTGTCACCAGCGAGAATCAGGGGTGAACCCTAACCCTCTACTAGAGGCTTACAGTTATGTCAACCACTGATCCTCTTCGGGGCAACGTAAGCGCCACCGCCCGATGAGCCAAGGACCCGGGCGGCGTGTCGCCGAGCGGAGCGCGACGGGTCACGTCCCGCGCGCTCGCCGGTCAACGAAAGGTCACCACATCCGGCGCGCTCACGTCGATCCGGTCGGTGTCCTCGTCGAGCAGCGCGGTGGCCACCCGGGCCTTGTCCGCGCTCCGGGTCGCATCGCCCCAGACCACCGTCCGATCCCCCCGCAACCGCAGGCTGATCCGGGCCAGCCCCTCCACGTTCACGTCCACCAACTGCGCGCGCAGCTGCGGCGTCAGCGCGACGAGCACCTCCAGCCCGGACCGGGTGCCCGGATCGTCGGCGGCCGGTTGGCCCACCGTCACCTGCGGCAGCTCGGCGGGGCGTCGCTGCACCGTCCGGAACGCCACCCCACTCCGGTCGATCAGGGCGAACGCCTCCCCCTGCGGCACCACCGCCACCGCGGTCCGCTCGGTCACCCGCACCACCAACGCGCCGGGCCAGTCCCGGGCAACAGTGGCCCGCTCCACCGCCGGCAGCTCGCCGACCCGGCGGGCGGCGGCGGCCAGGTCCACCCGGGCCAGCGGCACCCCGTCCGGAACGCCGACGGCGTCGCGCACCTGCACCGGAGTGACCAGGCCGGCACCCTCCACCCGTACCTCACGAAGGCCGAACAGGCCGGTGCCGAGCACGGTCCAGGCAACCAGCCCGGCCAGGGCGAGGACCCCGGCGGCCACCGCCCACGGCAGCGCCGCCCGCATCCGACGCTGCCGGGCTCGGGCCATGAACCGGCGGGTCGAGGGCGGTACCGCGTCGCGGCCCGCCCGGACCAGCTGCCACCGCCGGGCCGGACCCCGACGCGGGGCGCCACCGTCGGCGGCGCTGGTCCGCCCGCGGGCCGGGCCGGGACTCATCCGGCGTTGGGTGCCGAGCCGGGCACGGCGGTGCCACCGAGAGCCGCGCCGTCACCGCCGGAGGTGGCCCCACCCGGCACCGGGTCGCCGACCGCCGGGGTGGTGGCCACCGGGTCGACGGTCGCGGTCGGTGCCGAGCCGGCCGTACGCTCAGCCAGGGCGGCCAGCAGCTCGTCGCCCATCAGCGAGATCGGCGGGGCGCCCATGGTCACCACCACGTCCCCGGAGCGGGCCCGACGGGCCACCTCGACCGGCGCCTGCTCCCACGACTCCACGAAGACCTTGCGGTCGGCGGGCAGCTCCACCGCCGCGATCAGCGCCGCCGAGCCCTCGCCGGGCTGACGCAACTCGCCCGGCCCGAAGACCTCCAACAGCACCACCTCGTCGGCGATGGCCAGCGCCGCCGCGATCTCCGCCTGGTTGTCGCGGGTGCGGTACATCCGGTACGGCTGGAAGACGACGATCAGGCGGCCGTCCCCGGCGACCTCGCGCAGCGTCTGCATCGCCAACGTCATCGAGGTCGGGTGGTAGGCGTACTCGTCGTAGACCAGCACCCCGTCCGCGACGCCCTTGCGCTCGAAGCGCCGTCGCACCCCGGGGAAGACCGCCAGCGCGGCCTCCGCCGCCTCCAGCGGCAACTCCAGCAGGTACGCGGTGAGCACCGCGGCGGCGCTGTTCAGTCCCATGTGCCGCCCCGGCACCGGCAGCCGGAACTCGCCCAGCGACCGGCCGTCGATGGCGGCCAGGTAGCGCACCCCACGCGCGGAGGAGACCATCTCGGTCAACCGCAGGTCGGCGTCGGCCGCCTCGCCGTAGGTGAACACCCGTCGTCCCTCGGACCGCAGGCTCTCGGCCAGCCGCCGCCCGCCCGGGTCGTCGGCGCAGGTGATGATGAACCCGTCCGGGTCGGTGAGGCGGGCGAACTCCACGAACGCCGCCTCCAGCGTCGCGTAGTCGCCGTAGGTGTTCAGGTGGTCCGCCTCGACGTTCGTGATGATCGAGACGTACGGGCGGTAGATGAGGAACGAGCGGTCGCTCTCGTCCGCCTCCACCACGAAGTGCTCGCCGGTGCCGTGGTGGGCGCCCGAACCGACCTCGGAGATCTCCCCGCCGATCACGAAGGACGGGTCCACACCGGCCTGCTGAAGCACCATCGTCACCATCGAGGTGGTGGTGGTCTTGCCGTGCGTGCCGGCGACGGCCACCGCCCGACGGCCGGTCATCGCCGCGGCGAGCGCCTCCGAACGGTGCAGCACCCGCAGGCCGCGCCGACGCGCCTCGACCAGCTCCAAGTGGTCCTGTGGAATGGCCGAGGAGTAGACGACGGTGTCCACCCCGTCGAGGTTGGTCACCTCGTGGCTGAGGTGGATGGTGCCGCCGAGCGCCCGCAGGCCCGCCAGCGACGGCCACTCCCGCAGGTCGCTGCCGGAGACCCGGATGCCGCGGGTGAGCAGCAGCCGGGCCACCCCGAGCATGCCCACCCCACCCACGCCGATCAGGTGGACGGCGCCCAGGTCCTCGGCGGTGAGCGTGCCGGCCGGCGTGAACTGCGCGGTCATCGGACCACCGCCGCCAGCACGAAGGAGCGCAGCGCCTCGTCACCGTCGCGCCGGCCGTACGCCCCGGCGGCGGCGCCCATCGTGTAGAGCCGCTGCGGGTCGCGGATGAGCGGGATGACGGTGCGCTCCAGCCAGTCCGGGGTGAGTTCCGCGTCGTCGACCAGCAGCCCGCCGCCGGCCTCCACCACGGGCAGGGCGTTGCGCCGCTGCTCCTGGTTGCTGTGCGGGTACGGCACGTAGATCGTGGGCAGCCCGATCGCGGCGACCTCGGCGACGGTCATCGCCCCGCCCCGGGCGAGCATCAGGTCGGCGGCGGCGTAGCCCAGCTCCATCTCGGACAGGTACGGCAGCGTCACGTACGGCACCGGCAGGTCGGTGGGGATCGGCACCGGCTCGTTGCGGGCGCCCATCACGTGCAGCACCTGCACGCCGTTGCGGGCCAGTTCCTTGGCCGCCCCGGAGACGGCCAGGTTGATCGAGCGGGCGCCGGACGAGCCGCCGGAGACGAACAGCACCGGCAGGTCCGGGCGGAGCCCGAAGTGGGCGCGGGCGGCGTTGCGCAACGCCGGCCGGTCCAGACTGGTGATGGCCCGGCGCAGCGGCACCCCGACAACTGTGGCGTCCCGCAGCGACTCGGCCTGGCTCGGCTGGTTCGGGAAGCCGACCGCGATGTTCTTGGTGAACTTCATGCCGAGCCGGTTGGCCACGCCCGGGGGCACGTTGACCTCGTGGATGACCATGGGCAGCTCACGACGCCACGCGGCCAGGTAGGCCGGCACCGAGACGTACCCGCCGAAGCCGACGACCACGTCTGCGCGCACCTCGTCGATCACCTTGCCCGCGGCGCGCGCCGCGGTCCACATCCGGCCGGGGGTGCGGACCAGGTTCATGTTGACCGACCGGGGCAGCTGGTACGCCGGAATCTGCCGCAGGTCGTAGCCCTGCGGCGGGATCAGGTCGTTCTCCATGCCCCGGGGTGTGCCGAGGCAGGTGATCCGGACGCCCGGGTCGTCTCGGCGCAGGCAGTCGGCGAAGGCGAGCAGCGGGTAGACGTGCCCCCCGGTGCCACCTCCCGCGAGCACCACCGAACGCAGCGGACCCATCAGCGTCTCCTCTCGCTCGCCGTACCCCCGCGGCTCCGGTCCTGTCGGACCCCGCGCGGTGCGGCCTGGTCGTCATGGCGCCGCTCACGGGACCGGGGCACGGACCCTCGGCCAGCGGGCGGCGTCGCCGGTCGGCGACGCCGGCCGGGAAGCGGCGGCAACGGGGCCCAGAGTAGTCGGACCCACCGGGCCGGCGGACGGGCATGCAGTGCTCTGGCCGCATCGGGTTCGGCGCGGGCGAAGGACGCCAGCATGCCGATGCCGGCCAACGTCACCACCAGGGCACTTCCGCCGTCGGAGATGAACGGCAGCGGCAGGCCGGTGATCGGCAGCAGCCCGACCACCCCACCGATGTTGATCACAGCCTGGCTGACCAGCCAGGTGGTCACGGCGGTGGCGGCGAGCCGGCGGAACGGGTCGTCGACCCGCCGGGCGATCCGGAACCCGGTGTACGCGAGGACGGCGAACAGGCTGAGCACCACCACGCACCCGATCACGCCCAACTCCTCGGAGATGATCGCGAAGATGAAGTCGTTGTGCGCCTCGGGCAGCCAGTCCCACTTCAGGCTGCCCTTGCCCAGCCCGACACCGAACCAGCCGCCGTGCTCGATGGCCAGCCGACCCTGGTAGAACTGGAGACAGCCGTCGAGTTTGCAGGTCTCCGGGTCCGGCGGGTTGAAGAACATGGCCAGCCGGGCGAAGCGGTAGTTGTCCTCGCCGCGCTCGCCGGAGCCGGCACCCAGCGAGGCCACCGCGACGAGCAGGCCGATCCCGACCAGACCGGCCGCCGCCAGGGCGCCGAAGACCCGCATCCGCACACCGGCGGCCCAGAGCAGGCCCACGACCAGGGCCAGCAGACAGAGCATCGTCCCCGTGTCGTTGTAGCCGACCAGGACGAAGAGCAGGCCCATCACCGGGAAGAGCGGGGTGGCCAGCTCGCGCCACCACCCCAGCGCGGCACCCTTGCGGGCGATCAGGTGCGCACCCCAGAGCACGAGCGCGAACTTGGCCAACTCGGAGGGCTGTAGCTGGATACCGCCGATGAACAGCCAGTTCAGCCGCGCCTCGATCGGGCCGATCTGCCCTGATTTCTGGCTGGTCAGCCGGGCGTACGCGAGCAGCAGGTTGAGCACCAGCAGCAGCGCGATCGAGGTGAACAGCAGCGGCCGGCCCACCGACCGGTAGGTGCTGGCCGGCAGGCGCTGGCAGACCCAGAACGCGCCGATGCCGATCACCGCGAAGATGGCCTGCTTGGTCACCGAGGCCGAGGCGTTGCCGTCCTCGGCGTAGTCCTTCACGCTGGTCGCCGAGAAGACCATGGTCAGCCCGATCAACAACAGCAGGCCGGCGCAGGACAGCAGCAGGTAGTAGGAGGTCAGCGGCCGGTCCAGCAGGCCGCGCAGCGCGGCGAGCCCGCCGGCCGCGTCGATACCGCGCAGCGGCGCGGCCGCCGCCGGTTCCGCCGCACGCGCCGCCGCGCCCGGTTCCGCCCCCCGCGCCGCCACGCCCGGTTCCGCCCCGCGCGCGTCGTCCGCCGACGCAACCGACGATGCGGTACGCGTCACGCGACGGCCGCCGGGCGCGCTCCGCCCGCCAGCCCTGCCCTCAGTGCCGATGTCCTCCCCCACCCCGACATCATCACCGCTGAACACGCCCGAGACCCCCAGAACGCCCTTCCGGGCGTGTCGCCCTTACGGATCAGGTCATGTTGGCGAGGAACTCGCTGTAGAACAGGCCCAGTGCGATGGCCACGCCGATACCCGCGATGATCCAGAAGCGCACCACGATGTTGACCTCGCTCCAGCCGGCCAGCTCGAAATGGTGCTGGAGCGGAGACATCCGGAACACCCGTTTACCGGTGGTCTTGAAGGAGATGATCTGGATCACCACGGACATCGTGATGATCACGAAGAGCCCGCCGATGATCGGCAGCAGCAGGATGGTGCGGGTGGACATCGCCATGCCGGCGATCAGACCGCCCAGCCCCAGCGCCCCGGTGTCGCCCATGAAGATCCGAGCCGGGGACGTGTTCCACCACAGGAAGCCCACACAGGCCCCGGCCGCCGCCCCGGCTATCAGCGCGATCTCCAACGGGTCGCGGACCTCGTAGCAGTACGGCTGCTTGTAGCTCGGGTCGGCGCACCAGTGCCGGTACTGCCAGAACGCGATCAGCGCGTACGCGGCGAGCACCATCACCGACGCGCCGGTGGCCAGACCGTCCAGGCCGTCGGTGAGGTTGACGCCGTTCGTCGCGGCCATCACCACGAAGATGAAGATGATCACCGCGCCGACCTTGCTGACCTCCAGGAAGTCGATGTCCCGGATGAAGCTCAGCGTGGTACTGCCCACCGTCTCGGTGTTTGTCGCCTGGCCCGAACCGTTTGTCATCGTGCTCGGGAACCACAGCGCGATCACCCCGAACACCGCGCCGACCAGGATCTGCCCGAGCAACTTGCCGCGCTTGTTCAGCCCGGCGCTGTTGCGCTTGCGCACCTTCAGGAAGTCGTCGAGGAAACCCACCGCGCCGGAGAACACCATCAGCCCCAGCAGCACCAGCGCGGTGATGGTCGGCTCCACCTGGGCGATCTGCTGGTCCGGCAGGGTGGTCAGGGCGAGGTGCCCGGCCACGTACGCGATCACCGTGGCCAGGATGAAGACCACGCCGCCCATGGTGGGCGTGCCCTTCTTGCCCTGGTGCATGGCGGGGCCGTCGGACCGGATCGGCTGACCGGCCTTGAGCCGGGTGAACACCTTGATCGCGATCGGGGTGCAGAAGAGCGAGACGAGGAAGGCCACCCCGATGGCGACGATCACCGCCCTCATCGGGTCGGCTCCCCGTCGGCGTCGGCGCGCAGGGCGTCGGCCACCTCCCAGGTCCGGTACCGGGAACCCTTGACCAGGACGACATCACCCGGTCGCAGCTCGCTCCGCAGCACCTCGACGGCCGCCGCCTGATCGGTGAGCAGCACCGACTCTCCTCCCCAGTTCGCTACCGCTGTCGCGCCTTCGTGGATCGGCGCAGCCGGCTCACCCACCACGAGCAGCCGGTCGACACCCAACTCGGCCGCGAGTCGGCCGACCTCGGCGTGGCCGTCGTACTCGAACGGGCCCAGCTCGGCCATGTAACCAAGCACCGCGACGGTACGCCGCCCCTGACCCATGCTGGCCAGCGCCCGCACCGCGACCGCCATCGAGGCCGGATTGGCGTTGTACGAGTCGTCGATCACGGTCACCCCGTCGGGGCGATCGAAGACGTCCATCCGTCGGGTCGACACCAGCCCCAGCTCGCCGAGGGCCGTGGCCAGGTCGGCCAGCGGCATGCCCAGCTCCCGGGCGACCGCCGCCGCCGCGAGCGTGTTCCCGACCTGGTGACGGCCGGCCAGCCGGAGCCGCACCGGTGCGCGCCCCTCCGGGGTGACCAGGGTGTACGACGGGTGCCCCCGCTCGTCGAGCGTGACGTCCTCGGCGCGCACGTCGGCGTCGGGCGCCTCGCCGTAGCGGACCACCCGGGCCTGCGTACGGCTCGCCATCGCGTCCACCCGGGGGTCGTCGGCGTTCAGCACGGCCAGCCCGTCCGGCGACAGCGCCTCGACCAGCTCACCCTTGGCCAGGGCGATCGCCTCCTGCGAGCCGAACTCGCCGATGTGCGAGGTGCCGACGTTGAGCACCACGGAGATCCGGGGCGGCACCAGCTCGCACAGGTAACGGACGTGCCCGATCCCGCGCGCACCCTTCTCCATCACCAGGTAGCGGGTGTCCGGGTCGGCCTGCAGGGCGGTGTACGGGTGCCCCAGCTCGTTGTTGAACGAACCGGGTGGCGCCACCGTGGCCCCGAGCCGGGCGGTCAGCTGACCGATCAGGTCCTTCGTGGTGGTCTTGCCGGACGAGCCGGTGATGCCGATCACAGTCAACCCGGGCAGCCGGTCCACCGCAGCGCGGGCCAGCCGACCCATCGCGGTCAGCGCGTCGTCGACCAGCACCATCGGCACCCCGGGCACCTCGCGGCTGCCGAGCACCGCCACCGCGCCGGCCTGGATCGCGGTCGCCGCGTAGTCGTGCCCGTCGACCTTCTCCCCCGGGAAGGCCACGAACAGCGAACCGGGCCCCACCTTGCGTGAGTCGAACTCCACCGAACCGGTGACGGTGGCGGCCGGGTCGGCGGCCACCAGCCGCCCGTCGACCGCGGCGGCCACCTCGGCGAGGCTCAGCGCGATCACCGCTGACCCGCCAGGTCCCCGAAGCGGGCCCGCAGCGCCTCGGCCAACTCGACGCTGTCGTCGAACGGCAACACCTGGCCCGCCACCTCCTGGCCGCGCTCGTGCCCCTTGCCGAGCAGCGCGATCACGTCGCCCGGCTCGGCCAGCCGAACCGCCTCGTCGATCGCGGCGCGGCGGCCGGCCACCTCGATGATCCGAGCGGCCGTGCCGGCCCGGTACGCCCCGGCGAGCACCTCGGCGCGAATCTCCCCCGGGTCCTCGGTACGCGGGTTGTCGTCGGTCACCAGCACCACGTCGGCTCCCTCCGCGGCGGCGGCGCCCATCACCGGCCGCTTGCCCCGGTCCCGGTCCCCACCGGCACCGATCACACAGATCAGTCGGCCGGCGCTCAACTCGCGCAGGGCGGCCAGCGCGGCCACGATCGCGTCCGACTTGTGCGCGTAGTCGACCACCCCGCGCACCGGTGCGGCCACGTCGATCAGCTCCAGCCGGCCCGGTACGCCCCCGCAGGCGGCCACCCCGGCGGCCGCGGTCGCCGGGTCCACCCCGGCACCGACCAGCGCGGCGATGGCCAGCAGCGCGTTGGCCACGTTGTGCCGGCCGGGCAGCGCCACACCGGCGGAGAGGGCCACGCCGTTCGGGCCGTGCGCGGTGAACCGCTGGGCGTACCCCTCACCGCCCACCTCGTCGGCCCACCAGGTGGCGCCCTGGTCACCGGCCGCCGAGTAGGTGACGGTGCTCGGCTTGAGCAGCGGCTTCAACGCCGGGTCGTCGTGGTTGAGCACCTCGACCGCGCAGCGGCCGTCGAAGAGCTGGGCCTTCGCGGCGAAGTAGTCGTCGCTGTCGGCGTGGAAGTCCAGGTGGTCGGAGCCGAAGTTGGTGTAACCGCCGACGGCGAACCGCACCCCGCCCACCCGGCCCATGGCCAGCGCGTGGCTGGAGACCTCCATGACCACGGCGGTGACCCCACGCTCGCGGGCGGTGGCCAACATGGCGTGCAGGTCGGTCGCCTCGGGGGTGGTGCGCACACTGTCGATCACCAGGTCACCGAGCCGGGTCTCCACCGTGCCGACCAGCCCGGTGGTGTGCCCGGCGGCCCGCAGCCCCGACTCGATCAGGTACGCGGTGGACGTCTTGCCCGCGGTGCCGGTCACCCCGATCACGGTGAGATCGGCGGTCGGGTCGCCGTACACGGCCGAGGCCAGCTCGCCGAGCACGGCGCGCGGGTCGGGCACCACCAGGGCGGGCAGACCGGTTCCCGCCGCCAACTCCGCACCGGCCGGGTCGGTCAGCAACGCCACCGCACCCGCCTCGGCGGCGCCGGCGGCGAACTCCGCGCCGTGCCGCCGGGCACCGGGCAGCGCCGCGTACAGGTCGCCGGGGCGAACCTCCTGGCTGGCGTGGGTGACCCCGGAGACGACCACCGCGGCGGCGTCCGCCGGAAGGTCGACGGCGAGTCGGACGGCGAGATCACCGAGCCGGACTCCGGTCACGGTACGTGGACGTGGATTGCCGGGCACGGCGTCAGACCCTACCCGGTCGTCCGGTTCCGGCCGCACAGCCGCCCCGGTGGTTCGTCGGCACTCACCGATGATGTCCCGCCATCGCTGCTCAGCGCGGATAGACCACGAACTTGGGCGCGGATCCACCGACGGACGGCGGTACGCGGTAGTGACGCAGAGTGAACTGCATCATGTCCCGGAACGCCGGCCCGGCGATCGCCGTGCCCCCGCCGCTTGGCGCGTACACGAAGACGGCGATCACGTACCGGGGGTTCTCGGCGGGGGCCATGCCGATGAAGGAGGACACCTCGCCGGGCTGCTTCTTGCCGTTGACCAGCCGCCATCCGGTGCCGGTCTTACCCGCGACCCGGTAGCCGGGCACCGCGGCGGTCAGGCCGGTGGCGTGATCGACAGTGGTGACCGCCTCCAGCATGGTGCGCAGGGCCGCCGCGTTCTGCGGGCTGAGCACCGACCGGGTCACCGGGGCCGGCGCGGGGGTGCGCTTGCCGTCCGGGGAGATCACCTCCTTGACCAGGTGCGGCTGCACGTACGTGCCGTTGTTGGCGATGGCGGCGTACGCGGCAGCCATCTGCAACGGGGTGGCGTCGACGCTGTGCCCGATCGGCACCGAGCCTTCCGACGACTCACTCCACTCGTCGGCCGGCAGCAGTCGCCCGCTGGCCTCCCCGGGCATCCCCTCGCCGGTGGGCTTACCCAGCCCGAACCGCTTCTGGTAGTCGATCAGCCGGTCCCGGCCGAGCCGGTCGGCGATGGTGATGGTGCCGACGTTGGACGAGTAGGCGAGCATGCCCGGGATGCTCATCCGCTTGCCGTCGGCGGGGTGCGTGTCGGAGAACCAGGTGTCACCCTTCTTGATGCTGTTGGCGATGGGCAGGGTGGTGTCCGGCGTGATCACCCCCTCCTGCAGCGCCGCGCCATAGGTGATCGCCTTGTGCACCGAGCCGGGGTCGACCACGAAGCTGGTCGCCGCGTCCTCCCGGGCGACCGGGTCGCTGGGCACCGGCTTCGCCGCGTTGTACGTGGGGTTGCTGGCCTGGGCCAGCACCGCGCCGGAGGGAACCTCCATGACCACCGCCGCGCCGGTGCCGCCCGGCACCTGGGCCATGCCTGCGCTGAGGATCTGCTGCGTGCGGAACTGCAGGTCACGGACGATGGTGAGGGCGAGCGAGCTGCCCGGCTTGGCGAGCGTGGTCCGGCTGTAGCCACCCGGGATCGGCGCGCCGAGGTCACCGAGGCCGGCCTCGTACACCCGCTTGCCGTCCTGACCGGCGAGCACGTCGTCGTAGCGCGCCTCCAGCCCCTCCAACCCGTCCATGTCCTGGCTGGTGAAGCCGATCAGGTTGGCGGCCAGATCACCGCCGGGCACCTCACGGCGCTCGTCGCGGTGCACCCCGATGCCGGGCAGCTCCAGCGCCTGCACCCGCTCGGCGGTCGGGATCTCCACTCCCCGGGCCAGGTAGGCGAACGTGGAGTCGATGCCGTTCGCCAGCTTGCGCGGCTTCATCAACTCCATCAGCTTCGACACCGGGATGCCGAGCAGCGGGGAGAGCGCCTTCGCGGTGCCCGCCCGGTCCTCCACCTCGGTCGGGTCGGCGTACACGTACCGCGCCTCGACGCTGCGGGCCAGCGGCGCGCCGGTGCTGTCGTAGATCGCGCCCCGCGGCGCCGGCAGCTCGACGGTGCGGAGTCGGTCGGCGATGCCGCCCCCGGCGTACGCCGGAGCGTCGACCGTCTGGAGGAAGATCAGCCGGATCCCGATGACGGCGAACAGGGTCAGGGCGAGCACGGTGCCGAGCCGCAGCCGCAGCCGCGAGTCGGCCAGCTTCGGCGGGCGTCGTGGCTTCCGGATCGGCCGTCGGGCCACCGGTCGGTCGGC
>NZ_JBEXHP010000021.1:0-75447 GCF_040607895.1 Micromonospora sp. NPDC005220 | reverse complement strand
GCAGCAGCAGCGCGTGGGTGAACCCGGGCGGGATCTCCTCGACGTGGTGGGTGACCAGCACCATCGCCGGGGCGTCCGGGTCGTACGCCAGCTCGACCGCCGCCCCGACCACGTTCAGTGGCCGGCGACCGCCTCGTCGTCGGTTCGACTCGCCGGCGGAATTGGGAAGTTCCGGTACAAGACCCTGTCCTGATGGTCCGCAGCCGGCCGAGGGTGGGCTCGGGCCGGCATTTGGCAAGCGCGGTCCCTCTCGGGTGGGAGTGACGTCCCCTCCCAGCGGGGTTCGCCCGCCGCGGGACACCGGAAGGATCGGGTGCATGGCGACATCGACATCGACACCGACCGCAGGTCGCAGCGTCCGCGGCCTGACGTACGCGGTGCTCGGCTGGGCCGTGGCGTATGGGGGCATTCGTCTGGCGTGGACGGTCGGCGGGGCCCCGGAGTTCGGGCGGCTCGGGATCGATCTGCTCGGCTTCACCGGCTGGCGGTCGGTGGGGTTGTGTGCGGCGGCCGGCGTACTGGCGATTGCCCTGGACCGGGTGACGACCTGGCGGCCGGCGCTGGCGGGAGCCGCCTGGACGGTCGCCGGGGCGCTCGTCGCGGCGGCCGCGATCCTGCTGCCGGAATTGGTGGGCTTCCTGCTGTTCACCGTCGGCCCGCACTTCGACCCGGTGGCGTTCGCCAGTCGGCTCGGTTGTGTCGCCGGAGCGGTCCTGCTCGGCCTGGCCACCGCTCGTTACCAGCGGCGCACCCGGGGCGACTGTCCGAACTGCTGTCGTACCGGCCGACCGGGTGCGCGACGCGCAACGCCCGCGCGGTGGGCGCGCTGGGCGGCGTACGCCGCGGTGGCCGGCCTGGTGACCCGCTTCGTGGCCCAGTTCGTGGTGGGGTTCGACCGCGTCGACCAGAGCGGCTCGCTGCTCGGGTTGGAGATCGGCCTGGTGCTGGCCGGAGTGCTGTTGCCGCTGGCGCTGGTGCACCACTGGGGTGAGGTGTGGCCGGGGTGGGTGCCGCTGCTCGCCGGCCGCACGATTCCCCGGCTGCTGCTGCTGGTGCCCGGCTTCGGGCTCGGCGCGGGCATCGTGGCCTATTTCGGCATGGGGATGGTGCAGGTGATATCGGGATCGGTCAGCGAGTTTTCCGACGCGTTCCTGTGGGTGGCGATCTCGGCGTACCTCGTGATGGGGCTGGGCCTGGTCGTCGCGTCGACCGACCATCACCTGCGCACCCGCAGGCGGTGCGGTGCCTGCGGCCGGTGACGGCAGCACTGGCTGCGGGTTGGTTACATTGACAGGAATCGTTGGATGATTTAACTTTCTGGGACCGAGCACTTGGGAGCGCTCCCAATTCGCCGTCCAACCACAGCCGCATCTCGCCGCAGATGAGCCCTCCCGAGGCGTGGACATCACCACCACTTTCAGGAGGAGTTCCATGAGAAGAAGAAGGGCGACGAACGCTGCCCTGGTGTCGGCCGGCGCCGTGCTGCTGGCCTCGACAGCCGTCGCTATGGCGGTGCCAGCGGGGGCCGCGGCCGCCGGCTGTTCGGTGAACTACAGCGTGTCGTCCCAGTGGCAGGGCGGCTTCGGCGCCAACGTCACCATCACCAACCTCGGTGACGCGGTGACGAGTTGGACGCTGACCTGGAACTACAACGCCGGACAGACCGTCACGCAGGCGTGGAACACGACGCTGACCCAGAGCGGCGCCGCGGTCACCGCCAAGAACGTCAGCTACAACGGGGCCGTCCCGACGAACGGGACGGTCTCGTTCGGTTTCAACGGGTCGTGGACCGGCAGCAACCCCGATCCGACCATCTTCGCGTTGAACGGGGTGGGCTGCACCGGTGGCACGGAGCCGACCCCGCCGCCCACCACCCCACCGCCGACGACACCGCCGCCCACCACCCCGCCCCCGAACGGGCCCGCCGACATCACGGTGAACAGCGCGACCAGGTACCAGACCGTCGACGGCTTCGGAGCCGCGCAGTCCATCTGGGGTAGCGCCTGGTCGACAGCGGACACCCAGACGCTGGTCGGGATGGGCGCCAACCAGTTGGGGCTGTCCATCGTGCGCACCGGCCTGTCGCCGGTGTCCAGCGAGTGGGCGACGCACGTGAACTCGTTGAAGACCGCGAAGTCGTACGGGTCCAACGTGAAGATCCTCGCCTCGCCGTGGACCGCGCCGGCGGCGTGGAAGACCAACAACAGTCGGGTCAACGGCGGCAAGCTGAAGACCGACTACTACGACGACTACGCCAACCATCTGAACAGCTACGTGCAGTACATGCGGGGCCAGGGCGTGCCCATCGACGTGACCTCGGTGCAGAACGAGCCCGACTGGCACCCGGACTACGACTCGATGGACTGGAGCGGCACCGAGCTGCGCACCTTCGTCCGCGACCAGGGCAACAAGGTGCAGAACACCAAGCTGATGGTCGCCGAGGCGGTGAACATGAACTACACCTTCACCGACCCGACCCTCAACGACGCGACCGCCCGAACCAACATCGGCTACATCGGCGGGCACCTCTACGGCACGGAGGAGTCGGGCCGGCTGCGGCCGTACTCCCTGGCCGAGCAGTACAACAAGCCGGTGTGGATGACCGAGTGGAACCTGCACGCCGCCGACGGTGGCGGCTCCAGCATCTGGGGCAACCCCGCCAACCTGGCGGTGTGGAACGAGACCCTCGACGACATCATGCGCACCGTGCACAAGTCGATGGAGGCCAACTGGAACGCCTACATCTGGTGGTACGGCAAGCGCTACTACTCCTTCATCGGTGACGGCGAGTCGGCGTACGGCACCGTCGCGGGCGCTCCACTCAAGCGCGGGTACGCGTTCTCGCAGTACGCCAAGTACGTGCGGCCCGGCTACCAGCGGATCGCCCTGACCAAGAGCTCCAAGGCGTCACCGCTGGAGGTGACCGCCTACCAGGGCGACGGGAAGATCACCCTGGTGATCCTCAACCGCTCGAACAGCGCGGTCAACAACGCCGTCATCCAGGCCCCGCAGAACGTCAGCCGGGCCGAGCACTACCTGACCTCGCAGAACGCCAACGCGGCCAGCCAACCGACCAGCGTGAACGGCGGTCAGGCCACCGTCAACGTCGGCGCGCGCAGCATCTCCACTGTCGTGTTCACCCTCTGAACACCCTGCTCGACGTCGCGGGAAACCCTGGCCACGCGCCGGGGCTCCCGCGACGTCGGCGGGCATCTGGTGCAACGGTCGCTGCTCAGACGCGGGTCGGCGGTGCCGTGCTCTGCCGCACCACGAGCTGCGGGACGACCAGCGGTAGTCGCTGCGGCACCGTGTCGTCGATGGCCTGCGTGACGGCCGTGATGGCCCGCCGACCGACCGCGCCGAAATCCTGCTGGATCGTCGTCAACGGCGGAATGAGGTAGGGCGCCTCGGGGACGTCGTCGAATCCGACGACGGAGACGTCCTGTGGCACCCGCCGCCCACGCTCGTGCAGCGCGCGCAGCACCCCGATGGCCATCTGGTCGTTGGCGGCGAACACCGCGGTGGTCCCGCGCGTCGCGCCGATCCGCAGCCCGGCCACGTAGCCGCTGTGCGCCCTCCAGTCGCCCTCGACCGGCTCCGGCGGGCGTAGGCCCGCCGCGCTCATCGCCTGCCGCCACCCTTCGAGCCGGGCGCGGGCCTCCGCCCAGTTGAGCGGGCCGCTGACATGCACGATCTCTCGATGGCCGAGGTCGAGGAGGTGCTCGGTGGCCATCCGGGCGCCGAGCACCTGGTCGACGCCGACGGTCACGCTGGCCCGGGACAGGTCACCCTCCACGACAACGAAGGGGACGCCCGAGCGCGTCATCCGCACCACCTCGAGAGCCTCGTCGTTGCCGGCGATCATCACGACGCCCTCCACGCCGACGCGCATGAGGTGTTCGGTGGCGTCGCTGAGCGCCCGTACCGTCACCTCGGAGAGGCTCACCGAGGTGGCGAAGTAGCCGGCCGCGCGGGCGGCGTCCTCGACGCTGCGATGGATGCTCGTCGGCCCGAACAGTGTCCGGGCCGTGCCGATGATGCCGATCATCCCGGACCGTCCGCGTACCAGCGCACGGGCGGCCGTGTTGGGGCGGTAGTCGAGCCGTCGGATGGCCTCGAGGACGCGCTCCCGCGTCTCGCGCCTGATGCTGGGCGCCCCGTTGATGACCCGGGACACCGTCTGGTGTGACACGCCCGCCAGGCGGGCGACGTCAGCCATGACCGGTGGCCGGTCGGCCGCTGTCACAGCGGCCTTTGCGTGAACTCGCACTGGCGGGCCGTCCGTTCTTCCATGGGATCAGTTCCTCGTGGGCCTCGTCGGTTGCCGGCCGTCAGTGTGAGTGACGGGGCACCGCGCTGCCGCTGCCGCCGACCAGAAAGTCGAGGTCGGCGCCGCTGTCGGCCTGGAGTACATGCTCGCTGTACAGCCGCACCCAACCCCGGTCGGCCACCGGCTTGGGCGGTTGCCAGGAAGAGCGGCGTTGGGCCAGCTCCGCCTCGTCGACCAGGAGGTCCAGGCGGCGCGTCGGCACGTCGACGGCGACCAGGTCACCGGTGCGTACCAGCGCGAGCGGGCCGCCCACGGACGCCTCCGGTGCCACGTGCAGGATGCAGGTGCCGTAGCCGGTGCCGCTCATCCGCGCGTCGGAGATCCGCACCATGTCCGTGATGCCGTCGGCGAGCAACCGTCGTGGCATCGGCACGTTGCCCACCTCCGGGAAGCCGGGGTAGCCCCGTGGTCCGGCGTTGCGCACGACGATCACCGTGTCGGGGGTGACGTCGAGGTCCGGGTCGTCGGCGGCGACCACGTAGTCCTCGATCCGGTCGAAGACGAGCGCCGGGCCGGTGTGCGTGAGCAGGTGCGCGGAGGCGGCGGAGACCTTCAACACCGCCCCGGACGGCGCGAGCGACCCGCGCAGCACCACGGTGCCCGAGCCGGTGGGCTGGAACGGCTCCGCCAGGGTGCCGATGACGTCCCGGTTCCAGCACTGGGCGCTCTCGACGTTCTCCGCCACGCTCCGGCCGCTGACCGTGACATGGTCCATGTGCAGCAGCGGGGCGAGTTCCTTCATCACCACCGGCAGGCCGCCCGCGTAGGCGAAGTCCTCCATCAGGTACGTCCCGGACGGCATCAGGTTGACGAGCATGGGCACGTCGGCGGTGAGGGTGTCGAAGTCCTCCAGCGACAGGGGAACGCCCAGGCGTCCGGCGATCGCGAGCAGGTGGACGACGGCGTTGGTGGAGCCGCCGATCGCGGCGTTGACCCGCACGGCGTTCTCGAACGCCTGCCTGGTGAGCACCGAGGACAACCGTTGGTCCTCTGCCACCATGGCGACGATCCGACGTCCGGCGGCGTGCGCGAGCGCGTACCGCCGGGAGTCGACCGCCGGCACGGCGGCCGCCCCCGGCAGTTGCACGCCCAGCGCCTCGGTGACACAGGCCATCGTGGAGGCCGTACCCATGGTCATGCAGTGACCCCGGCTGCGCGACATCCCGACCTCGGCTTCCGCGCAGTCGGCAGCGGTCATCCGCCCGGCCCGCATCTCCTCGGTGAAACGCCAGACCACCGTTCCCGAGCCGATGTCCTGGCCGCGGAACTTGCCGTTGAGCATCGGGCCGCCGGTCATCATCAGGGTCGGCAGGTCGACGCTCGCCGCTCCCATCAGCAGGCCGGGTGTCGTCTTGTCACAGCCGGAGAGCAGGACCACCCCGTCGAGCGGGTTGGCGCGGACCGACTCCTCCAACTCCATCGCCAGCAGGTTGCGGTAGAGCATGGTGGTGGGTCGCATCAGTGGTTCGCCCAGGCTCATCGCCGGAAACTCCAGCGGCAGCCCACCGCTCTCCCACACCCCCCGCTTCACCGACTCGGCCAGGTCGCGCAGGTGGGCGTTGCAGGGGGTCAGCTCCGACCAGGTGGTGGCAATGCCGATCACCGGGCGACCGTCGAAGACGTCGTCCGCGAACCCCTGATTGCGCATCCAGGACCGATGGATGAACCCGTTGCGGCCTTCCGCACCGAACCACTGCCCGCTGCGCAGCGGTCGATTCGTCGTCGACATCAGCACACCTCTCTGTCATCCGTCCGGCCGCGTCCGGTGCGGCGATCAATGCGTGTGGTGGATAGGTCCGCGGCCTACCGGAGACCTCCGACGGACAGGCCGCCGCGCCAGTGTCGTTGCAGGCTGAAGAACGCGATGATCAGCGGGATCACCGACACCAGGGAGCCCAGGATGATGAGGCTCCACAGCGAGGTGGTTCCCGCGTTGTTCGCCGACGCGATTCCCTGCCAGAGGCCGAGGCCGACGGTGACGGGGAAGAGCCGGTTGTCGGAGAGCATGGCCAGCGGCAGGAAGTAGTTGTTCCAGGACGCCACGGCCGACAGCAGCAGCACGGTGACCACCGCGGGACGCATCAGCGGAAGAGCGATCTGAATGAACGTCCGCACCTCCCCCGCGCCGTCGACCCGCGCCGCGTCCAGAAGCTCGTCGGGCACCGCGTCGCGCGCGTACACGTGCATCAGGTAGACGCCGAACGGGTTGAGCAACGAGGGGAGGATCACCGCCCAGACCGTGTTGGTGAGGCCCAGCCGGGAGAACATGATGAAGGTCGGGATGACCAGCGCGGTGGCGGGCACCATCAGCGCGCCGAGCACCACGGCGAAGCTGAAGCGTCGGGCGGCGAACCGGTACTTGGCGAACCCGTAGCCGGCCATGACCGCCAGGACGGTGGCGCCGATTCCGCCGGCGATGGCGTACAGCGTGGAGTTGAGGATCCACCGGAGGTAGATGCCACCGTCGTAGGTGAAGAGCTGCCGGAGGTTGCCGAGGTAGTCGATCTGGTCGGTGAACCAGAGGGTGTTACCGCCGCCGAACAGACCCGGCGCGTCCTTGGAGCTGTTGACGATGACCCACCAGAACGGTACGAGGAAGTAGATCACCAGGAAGCCGAGGAGGATCTGCACAGGGAGGTAGCGCTGCGGTCGACGGGCGCCGGCGCGAACGCTTGTGTGGTCGGTCATCTACAGGAAGCTCCTCCGCTTGCGGGTGAAGAACAGGAAGGCGTAGACGCAGATGAACACGATCCCGCCGAGGGCGAAGGAGATGGCGGACCCGTAGTTGAAGTTGGCGAGCGAGAACGCCTGCTGGTACGCGTACATGTTGGGGGTGAAGTCCGAGCCGATCGTGCCCGCGGCGAGGTAGCGCAGGATCTGCGGTTCGTTGAAGAACTGCAGGGTGCCGATGAGCGAGAAGACCAGGATCAGGATCAGGGCCGGCGCGATCAGTGGGATCTTGATCCGTGTCGCGATCTGCCACCGCCCGGCGCCGTCCATCCGGGCCGCCTCGTAGAGCGTCGGGTCCACGCCCTGCAACGCCGCGTACAGGATGATCATGTAGTAGCCGGCCCACTGCCAGGTGACCACGTTGAGCAGCCCGTAGAAGATCAGGTCGCTGCTCAGGAAGTCGGGTGCGGTGGCGCCGAACAGCCCGAAGATGTCGGTGAGCGGGCCGAAGCCCCTGCTGTAGAGGAACCCCCACATCACCGCCCCGATGACGGTGGGGATCGCGTACGGAAGAAAGATCATGAGGCGGGAGAAGCGGGCGAACAGGGTGGTCACCGAGTCCAGGATGAGGGCCATCGCGAGCGCGATGATGATCTGCACCGGGATCGAGACGAGCGAGAAGCGGATGACGAACCACGCCCCGGACAGGAAGCTCGGGTCGGTGAACGCCTTCACGTAGTTGTCGAAGAGAACGAAGCTGGTGCCGCCGATCAGCTTCTTCTGAAAGAGACTGAGGTACAGCGCGTACCCCAGCGGCGCGATGAGGAACGCCAGGAACACCACCCCGAACGGCCCGACGAAGAGCCACCCCATCAGGTGTTCGCGGAGGTGCACCTTGCCACGGATCTTGCGCGTTTCAGGCTGAGGACGCGGTGCGCGCTTCTCGGTCAGGAGTGTCATCTTGGTCTCCGGGACGTGGACGCTGAGGGTGGAGGGTGGGCCGCCGTCGCGGCCCACCCGTCCGGTCACTGAACGGTGAAACCTTGTTCCTTGGCGTACTTCGCCACGTCGTCCTGGAGCCGGTCGGCAGCCTGCGAACCGGTGACGGAGCCCTTGATGATCTCGCTGACCTGTTTCGTCATGGCGTCGAGGTAGTACTGACCAAAGGGGGCGTACGCGACGCCCTTGTAGGCGTCGGCGGCGGGAAGGTAGACCTCCTTGTTCGCCTGCTGACCGTTGAAGAACGCCACCTTCAGGTCGGCGAACGCGGGGTCCTTGAGCGCCGTGAGGTTCAGCGGGAAGATGATCTGGTTGGTCCAGCCGTCGGTGAGCGACTCCTTGTCGGCGTAGAGCCCGTAGGCGACCTTGGCGGCCAGCTCCGGCTTCTTCGCCTGCTTGGTCACCGAGAAGGCCGACCCACCCCAGTTCACCTGCACCGGGTTGGCCGGATCCCACTGTGGCAGCGGCGCCACCGCGAACTTGCCGGTGTCCTGCCCCTTCCCGACGCCCGCGCCGGTGAGATAGCCGGGCGCCCACGCCGCCGAGATGTACGTCGCGTAGTTACCGTTGATCACGCCGGATATGTACTCCGGGGTGAACTGGTCCTGCGTACCGACCAGGCCCTTCTTGGCGAGGCCACCCCAGTAGTCCAGGACGTCCTTGGACGCCTGGTCGTTGAGCTTCACACCGATCGACTTCGGCTGCGCCGGGTCGTAGGTGAAGGGCGTGGCACCCTTCTGGATCTGCAGGGCCATGGTGAGCGCCGAGACGTTCGCGCCGAAGTCCCCGAAGAGCGGGCCGCCGGCGTCCTTCACCTTCTGCGCGGCCTGCTCGTACTCGGCCCAGGTCTTCGGCGGCGTGATCTTGTACTTGTCGAAGATGTCCTTCCGGTAGATCATCGCCACCGGGCCGCCGTCGACCGGGACGCCGTAGACCTTGTCGCCGACCGACACGTCCTTCCAGGCGCCCTCGCTGTAGTTGGCCTTGACCGCGTCGAAGCCGTACTGCTTGATGTCGACCAGCGCGCCCTGGATCTGGAAGGTCGGGATCCGGTCCGCCTCGACCATGATCACGTCAGGCGCGCCGGTGCCCGCCGAGATGGCGGTCTGGAACTTGTCGTACTCGTCGCTGCCCTGGCCGACGTTGGTCCAGCAGATCTGCACATCGTCGTGCTGCTTGTTGAAGTTGTCGACGACGAGTTGGGTGTTGGGGTACCAACCCCACATCGTCACGACCGGCACGTTCTGCTTGGTGATGGTGTTCGTACAGTTGCTCGCGTCGCTGCCGCCCTCGTCGGAGGAGCAGGCGACGAGGCCGGTCCCCGCCGCGAGCATGGCTACCGTGGCGAGTATTCGTCTTCTCTTCATTGAGATGGTTCCCTTCGGCGATGGCGGTGCACTGCATCCATGCGCTGGCGGGCGCCACCGGGGGCGGGAAGCCCTGCTCCGGGTGGCGTCGCCGGCGGGGCTCCTAGCGCTTGAACAGACGGGGCGCCAGGTCGATGAGGTTCTTCTGCCACACGTCCCAGCCGTGCGGCCCGGGGGTGACCCCGTCGAACTCGTAGCGGATGCCGAGGTTGTTCAACGTGGTCAGTGAGGCCATGAAGCTCGGGTACACGAAGTCGGTCTGGTCACCGACGTACAGGCGCAGCATCTTCGTGCCGTTGTTGATCGCGGCCACGTCGACGCCGGTGCCGCTGCCGAACCCGGCCGAGAACGCGGCGACGTAGGCGAACTCGCCCGGGTAGGCCCGCAGCACCCCGAACGCCTGCCCGCCGCCCATCGACAGGCCGGCGAGGGCCTGCTGGGACGGGTCGCTGGAGATGTGGAAGCGGGCACGGGCCGTCGGGACGATGTTCTCCCGCAGCTCCCTGTTGAAGTTCGACGAGTTGCCGTTGCCCATCACCACGACCATCGGGGTGAGGGCACCGTCGAGGTACTGATGGTCGAGGATCTGCTTGGCGCGGCCCATCTCGACCCAGTCGGTGTAGCTCTGGCCGCTGCCGTGCTGGAGATAGAGGACGGGGTACGGCTGTGCCCGGCCCGGGTCGTACCCCGGTGGGGTCCACACCAGCGCGGTGCGTTCCTGACCGGCCACCGTGCTGGTGTAGGTCATGCTCTCGACCTTCCCGCCGCGACCGGCGGGGACGTCCGACAGCAGTCGGGCGCCCGGACCCGGGATGAAGAAGGTGCTCCACATCGGTTCGGAGGTGACCGTCGTCGGGTTCGAGGTGTCCTTGACCGCGACCCGGTCCACGATCAGCCGGTAGTAGTAGAACCAGGGCTTCAGCGGGCCCACTGTCACCCGCCACCGGTCACCGTCGCGGGTCATCGGCACCCGCAACCAGCTGCCGCCCGGCGCCCAGTTCGCCCACACCGTGACGTGCTGAGCGTCAGTGAAGTCCGTGGTCGTCTCGAAGGTGACGAATCCGTCCTCGCTGACGAAGGGCGTCGGGGTGGTGCCGGCCGGCGGCGGGGTGAACTCCCCCTTCAGCGGCTGGTGACCGGGGCTCGGCCCGTGGTCGCGTACGTGACCGAACAGTCGCGGCAGGAAGTCGACGAGGTTCTCCTGCCAGGTGGTCCAGGTCGCGCCGCCGTCCGGGTTGACCCCGTCGAACTCGAACCGCACGTCGGCTCGGTCCAACGCCTTCGTCAGTCGGTGGGTGGTGTTGTACGCGGGATCGGTGACGTTACCGGTGTACAGGCGCAGCAGCTTCACGCTGCGGTTGATCGCCCTGGCGTCCTTCCGGTCGATCGCCGGAGCCGACGTGCCCGAGAACCAACCGACGTAACCGAACTGGCCCGGCTTGGTGAGCGCGGCCCGTACCGCGTCCGTTGCGCCGTCCGCCACGCCCGCGATGGCCTGGTGCTCCGGGTCGCGAAGGACCCGGTAGGTGTCGGCGACCGCCTTCCGGAGGTCCTTCAACCCCTTGTCGTCGGAGCCGTCGACATCGTTGATCACCACCACCATCGGCCGGATGGTGCCCGCGGCCGAGAGGTTGTCGAGGATCTGCTTGGAGCGGCCGAGATCGAGCCAGTCGGTGGCGGCCACCCCGTCACCCGACTGGAGGAAGAGCGCCGGGTAACCCTTCGGGCCCTTGGCCGCGTAGCCCGGTGGTGTCCAGACCAGGGCGGAGCGCTGCGCGTTCCTGGTGCGATAGGTCAGGGTCTCGATCTTTCCACCGGTGCCCGACGGCGCGCCGACCAGCCACCGCGCCGAGTCACCCGCGACGAGGAAGGTGCTCAGGAGCGGGTTGGACGCGACACTCGTGCCGTTCGTCGGGTCCTTGATGGTCTTGGTGTCGTCGGCGGTGAGCTGGTAGTTGTACAGCCCGGGCTCCAGCGCGCCGAGCACACCCGACCACACGTCACCCCGGCGGGTCAGCCCAAATTCCGCCCAGCTGGCGGACGGACCGAAGTTTCCCTCGACGACGACCTGCGCGACGGTGCCCAGCTTCTCCTGCACGTACGCCGCCGGAACGGCGAACGAGGCGTAACGGTCCGGGGAGACGTCCAGCCACGGCGTGTCCGCCGCTGCTGGTTGCGGCGCGAGGAGGACCGCCGCGGTGGCGATGACGCCGGCGGTGTACGCCGCCGAAAGCCGCCGGCGTACGCCCAGACGGCGTAAGCGCCCGTGATACTGTTCGGTAACCACACTCCACTCCTTTCATGTGCCGGCAGCGGATGCGACCCGATGACCGGCGCAACTCAACGGTGGATCTGGCCGTGTGTGCTGCGTGCACCTCCTTCAGGCTGCGGCCACGGGCACACCTGACCTGATCGCTCCGTCGGGAGCGATCAGGCTCGTGCACCGGTTGGCGGATGTCATGGTCGTGTCGCGTTCGTCGGTGGTGCGGTCGAGCCGCGCACGACGAGGCTGGTCGGGAGCACGATCTGGCTCGGCTCGTCCCACTCGCCGGTCACCAGTGACTTCAGCATCCGCGCGGCTTCGTACCCGAGCTGATACATCGACTGGTCCACTGTGGTCAGACCCGGCTCGGTCGACGCCGACTCGGGGATGTTGTCGAACCCGACGACGGACAGCTCCCCCGGCACGGAGAACCCCAGCTCCCTGGCGACCTCCAGCACCTTGAGGGCCATTCCGTCGCTGGCCGCGAAGATCGCCGATGGCGGGTCCGGTCGTTGCAGCAGGACACGGGCCAGGGGCGTTGCCGACTCGGGGTTGAAATCCCCTCGGCCGATCAGCGTCGGGTCGACCGGGACGCCGGCGTTGGCCAGCGCGGCCCGGTAACCTTCCTCCCGCGACCAGGCCGAGGCCAGGCTGTCGCGGCCGGCGATGAACCCGATCCGCCGATGGCCCAGGCCGAGCAGGTGCTCGACCGCGGTGGTGGCGCCCGCGAGGTTGTCCGCCATCACCGACGGCGCCGTCGAGCCCCGCACCGGGTCGATGGCCACGACAGGCGTCCGGCTTCGGATGTCACCCCACGGCGTGACGACGATGCACCCGTCGGTGAGGGTGCCCGAGAGCCGGGTCAGGTGCCGCTGCTCCCAGCCCTCCGAATACGACCCGTAGAGGTCGCTGTTGGCGTAGATGATCAGATCGAAGCCCGAGCGGCTCAGCGCTTTCATGACGCCCTTGAGCACCTCGGCGGTGTACGACTGGAAGCTGTGCGCCACCAGACCCAGCACATTGGTGCGGCTGCGCCGAAGGCTGGTGGCCACCAGACTCGACTCGTAGCCGAGCTGCTCGATGGCGGAGCGCACCTGAGCGACGGTGCGGGCACTGACGCCGTAATGGCCGTTGACGACACGCGAGACGGTGGCGGTGGAAACGCCGGCAGCTCGGGCGACATCACTCATTGTTACCGGCGCATTGGCTTCAATCATGCCGCTCTCTCTGGACTGCAATCGTTATCGGTTACGTTTCCAGGATGTTGCCAACGTAACCGAGAACGATTACGAACACAAGACCTGTTCACCCTTACCCGACGGCCGAGAAGAAGGTCCTAACCGGATGTTGGCAAGGGCGCGATCAACCGCCAGTTGCCACGGCGGAGAACGCCAACAGCGGCCTCTACCGACGGTCGAAGTGGAGCCCCGTTTCCTGCGTTGGCTTTACCCTTTGACAACAAAGCGGCACGCTCCGTCAAGAACCATTCCCCAACCCGGGTGAACGATCACAGCTGCCGAACCTCAGTGGTCCCGGTAAAGACCTTCGACGTCGGTCGGTCCGGGTCTCGTGCAGGAAGTCGCTACCAACGGGCCGGCCGGCGACCCCGGGCGTCAACCCCGAGCGGTCCCCCAGAGCCAGCGCCGTGTTCCCATCCGTAAACGTAATCGGTAACGTTTACATAGATCGACAACGTAATCGAAGGCGATCACGTTGTCCAGAGCTCACACCGCCTCCACCACCCCTCGGTCCCGGCGCTCTGGTAGAGATCTCCGCGTCGGACCCCGCACGAAGGGAGCCAGCCCTGAACACCCACCCCGACAGCGCGCCGGAGAACGTCGTGAACACGGCCCGCTTGACCCTGGACCCCCGCCGACGCGTCGCGCCGGTGCCGCGTCGGCTCTTCGGCTCGTTCGTGGAGCACCTGGGTCGCTGCGTCTACACCGGAATCTACGAGCCGGGGCACCCGACGGCCGACGCCGACGGCTTCCGGGGCGACGTCCTGGAGCTGGTGCGCGAGCTGGGCGTCACCACGGTGCGCTACCCGGGCGGCAACTTCGTCTCCTCCTACCGCTGGGAGGACGGCGTCGGCCCGGTCGAGAAACGACCGGCGAGGCTCGACCTCGCCTGGCACAGCCTGGAGACCAACGAGTTCGGGCTCGACGAGTTCATGCGCTGGGTCGGCAAGGCCGGCGTGGATCCGATCATGGCGGTCAACCTCGGCACCCGTGGCACCGCCGAGGCCGTCGACCTGCTGGAGTACGCCAATCACCGCGGTGGGAGCCACCTCGCCGACCAGCGCCGCGACAACGGCGCTGTCGACCCGTACGGGATCAAGCTGTGGTGCCTGGGCAACGAGATGGACGGCCCGTGGCAGGTGGGCCAGCGCAGCGCGACCGAGTACGGGCGTCTCGCGGCGCAGACCGCGAAGGCCATGCGCCGCTTCGATCCCGATCTCGAACTCGTCGCCTGCGGCTCCTCGCACCTCGGCATGCCGACCTTCGGCAGCTGGGAGCGCGACGTGTTGACCGAGGCGTACGACGACGTCGACCTGATCTCGCTGCACGCCTACTACCAGCCGGTCGACGACGACCTGGCCAGCTTCCTCGCCTCGGCCGAGGACATGGACCGCTACATCGATGCCGTCACCGCCATCGCCGACTCGGTCGGTGCGATCCGTCGGTCGACCAAGAAGATCATGATCGCGTTCGACGAGTGGAACGTCTGGTACCAGTCCGCCGCCCCGTCCACGCCGCCGAGCGGCGAGGACTGGCCGGTCGCACCGCCGCTGCTGGAGGATCACTACAGCGTGGCCGACGCGGTCGTCGTCGGCGGCCTGCTCATCAGCCTGCTCCGGCACAGCGACCGGGTGAGCGCGGCCTGTCAGGCCCAACTGGTCAACGTCATCGCACCGATCATGACCGAGACGGGCGGCCCGGCCTGGCGCCAGACCATCTTCCACCCCTTCGCCCGCACCGCCCGGCACGCCCAGGGCACCGTGCTGGACGTGCTGCGCGACGGCAGCACGACCAGCACCGACCGCTACGGTGAGGTGGACGCGGTCGATGCGGTCTCCACCTGGGACGACAGCACCGGGGAGATGACCGTCTTCCTCGTCAACCGGGTCCTCGACACCCCGGCCGAGGTGACCATCGACGTGGCCGGCGCCCAGGTGACCGACATCATCGAGTGCGTCACCGTCGGCGGCACGGACCTGCACGCCAAGAACACGGCCGACGGCCCGGACCACGCCGCGCCGCGCCCCAACGGCACGGCACACGGCGCCGACGCCAGCGTCCAGCTGACTCTTCCGCCCGCGTCCTGGACCATGCTGCGACTGCGCGCCACCGACGCGACCCCGTGATCGGCTGACGAACCACCCCGGCCGCGCACACCCTGGCTTCACCAGGGGCGCGCGGCCGGGGCTTCCCCACCACAGGGAGTACGGGGTCGAGCCTGGGACTACCGGGCGTCTACCGGATCGCTGTGCGAATCGTTGAAGAGCTTTTGCATCGACGGTCCTGACGGATAGCCCGCAAACGGGGTCAGAAAATTGCGCGGAAAACAATTTCGGCACGCGTCAGCAGCGCCAGAGCTACTGGCGCGCGAATTCGCTGTCGGGTCAATGTCGTCAAGGAATTCGCGCGCCAGCCGCAAGCGGCCCGTAAACGCACCCGGGAGAGGCCGACAGACGCGGTCATTCGGCCGCTGGCGTCAACCTCCCATCGATTCGCCGGGGAATGGCGGTGTAGTCGTCGCGCAACTCCTCGGGGAGGACCCAGACCGGGGCGTCCTGCCACGCCAGCGGGCGGAGGAACCGTCGGATCGACGTGGCGCCCACCGACGTGTGCACGGCGTTGGTCGACGGCCAGGGTCCACCGTGGTGCTGGGCCCACGACACCCGGACACCGGTGGGGTAGCCGTCGAAGACGATGCGACCCGCGCGAGCGGCGAGCACGTCGACCAGTCGGCGTACCACGTCGGCGTCGTCGCCCGGCCCGCGATGGAGCGAGCCGGTCAGCGACGGCGGGACAGCTGCCAGCGCGGCGTCGAGGTCGGCGGCGTCGTCGTACCGGACCACGACCAGGAGCGGGCCGAAACACTCGTCGGCGATCTCGGCGGTCAGGCCGGAAAGGCCGACCTCCAGGAGCGTCGGGGCCACCGCGAAGCCCGCACCGGGGTCGACCTGCGGCCGCGCCGCGACCCGAGCGCCGGCCCGCTCGAACTCCGTGGCCCGGTTCTGGTACGCGTCCCGGATCCGCTCGTTGAGCAGGACCGTGCCGCCCGACGAGTCGACTCGCGCCCGCAGCGCGTCGACCAGCCGGTCGCCGCCCGGGTCCGACGGGATGAACGCCAGGCCGGGCTTGGTGCAGAGTTGGCCGCCCGAGTTGGTGAAGGAGCCGAACAGCCCCTCGGCGATCTGGTCCCCCCGGTCGGCGGCAGCGTCGGGCAGGACGACGATCGGGTTCACGCTGCTCAGTTCGGCGTACAGGGGGATGGGGTCGGGCCGTTCGTCGATGGCCGCCTGGATGGCGCGGGCGGCGTTGACCGAGCCGGTCAGGGCGGCCGCGCGGATCGCCGGATGGCGCACCAGCGAACGACCGGCCTGCTCCCCGTACACGATCGAGATGACACCCGCCGGCCCGCCGAGGTCACGGACGGCCGACTCGATCGCGGCCGCGGAGGCGTGCGAGGTCAGCGGGTGCGACGGGTGGGCCTTCAGGATCGTCGGGCACCCGGCGGCGAGCGCGGCGGCCGTGTCACCGCCAGCGACGGAGAAGGCGAACGGGAAGTTGCTGGCCCCGAACACGGCGACCGGCCCGAGGGGTACGAGCATCCGCCGCAGATCCGGGCCGCGTCCGAGCGGTGTGTCGGCGGCGTGGTCGATGGCCGCTTCGACGTACGCTCCGTCGCGCAGCACCTCGCCGAACATCCGGAACTGGACCGCCGCCCGGGTGAGTTCCCCGTCGAGTCGCGCGTGGCTCAGCCCGGTCTCCGCCTCGGCGGCAGCTACCAGATCCACCCGGCGGGACTCCAGCGACGCGGCGATCGCGTCCAGCAGCTCCGCGCGGCCGAGCCTGCCGCGGGCGGCCAGCCACTGCGCCGCCGCCGACGTCTGCCCGGCGATCACCTCCAGCCGAGACTCGTCGGTCTCGGTGAGATCCGTCGCGCGACGCTGGCCGTCGCGCGGATCGACAGTGTTGACCACGTTCACAGCAGTCCTCTCCTCACCAGATTGCCCATCAGATCGCGGACGCCGAAGTGCCAGGGCTCGCACTCCTCCGCGTGCCGCACCCGGTTGACCAGGGTGCCGAGCGCCGGGCAGCTGATCCGTACCACGTCGTCGACCTTGTGGGTGAAGCCCTCACCGGGGCGGTCCCGGTCCTGAATGGGCGCGAACATGGTGCCGAGCATCAGGGCCGCGCCGTCCGGGTAGTGGTGGTGTGGCCCGATCAGCTGCCGGACCAGCTCCTCCGGATCACGCGACATCCGGGTCATCTCCGAGACCGCCTCCAGGTGGAAGCCGTCCACACCGCGAACGTCCAGGCGCACCTCGAGTTCGCGGACCCGATCCAGGTCGAACCGGTCGTCGAAGAGCCGGATCAGGGGGCCGAGGGCGCAGGAGGCGTTGTTGTCCTTCGCCAGGGGAAGCAGGAGCGCCGAGCGGCCCTCGATGTCCCGCAGGTTCACGTCGTTGCCGAGGGTGGCGCCAACGATCCGCCCGCTGGACTGGACGATGAGCGTGACCTCGGGCTCCGGGTTGTTCCAGGTCGACGCGGCGAGCACGCCGACCGGAACGGCGGTGCCGACGGCGGAGAGGATCTGTCCCTTGGTGAAGATTTCGGCGTCCGGGCCGATCCCCACCTCCAGGTACTGACTCCACATGCCCTCGGCGACCAGCAGGCTCTTGAGCCGATCCGCCTCCGGCGAGCCCGCCTCCAGGCTGTGCAGGTCGACGCCGACGTCGGCGAGCATCCGGTGCCGGATGTCCGCCGCCAGCGCCAGGTCGCCCCGCGCCCGTTCCTCGATCACCCGTTCGATCATGGAGATCGGGAAGGTCACACCGGCGGCCTTGAGCGCCTGGAGGTCGACCGGGGCGAGCAACCAGGGGCGGCTACGGTCCCGGGTCGCGGCCCCCGTGTTGGCCAGCATCTCCCCGAAGTCGCCCAGCCGCGGCCCGTCGAGCCCGGCCACCGTAGCGGCGGGGTCGGGCAGCTCGCAGATGTCGCGGACGGTCGGGAACCGGTGGCTGATGTCGATGACCTCGCCGCCGCGGACGGTCACCGGCGAGGGTCCGTCGCCGGACGGATCCCAGATCCGGCCGATGAGGACGCTGTCGGCGTCGTCCGGCAACGCCTCGGCGGCGGTACCGACCCAGTCCGCGTCCGCGGCCAGCCCCCGAGGCCGTGGCACCGTCATGAGTCGCTCTCCAGGTTGAAGAAGGACCGCTCGTCGCGGGGACGGATGTCGTAGACGGCGTCCTGGAACATCCGCAGCGGGTGTGGTGTGAACGGGTGTCGCTCGATCGCGGTGAGATCCACCTCGATGCCCAGGCCGACGCCGGTGGGGATGAGGATGTCGCCGTCGCTGGTCAGCACCAGCCGTTCGTTGGTGATCTCGGGACGCCAGGGCACGTCGGTCGCCATGATCTCCAGGTACCGGAAGTTGGGCAGCGTCGCCCCGAGTTGCAGCGTCGCGGCGGTGCTGAGTGGACCGCTCGGGTTGTGCGGCGCGAAACCCACGTAGCTGGTGGCGGCGAGCGTGGAGATGAAGGCCAGCTCGGCGATCCCGCCGGCGTGCGTCACGTCCGGCTGGACGAAGTCGACGGCCTGGCGGGCCAGCGCCGGCGCGAAGCCCTGCCGGCCGTACCACCGCTCCCCCGCCGCGATCGGCACCGGGGACGCGCGACGGATGTCGACGAGCGTGTCGAGATTGTCCGGTGGGCAGGGCTCCTCGAACCACACCGGGTCGAACTGGGCGATCTCCTTGGCGACCTTGATGGCGTGCCGGACGTCGAAGCGGCCGTGCCCCTCAATGAACAGCTCGACATCGCGGCCCACCGCGCCTCGCACGGCGTCGATCTGGGCGAGCACCCGGTCCAACTGCCCGGTGCTGATGGTGAGGTCGTAGTTCTCGAACGGGTCCCACTTGAGGCCCCGGAAGCCGGACTCCACCGTCCGGCGCGCGGCGGCCGCGTAGTCCTCCGGGGTGACGGCGCCGGAGAACCACCCATTCGCGTACGCGCGGACGCGGTCCCGGGTCGCACCGCCGAGAAGTCGGGAGACCGGTACGCCGAGCTCGCGCGCCGAGATGTCCCACAGGGCCATCTCCAGCGAACTCAACGCGGTCATGATCACCGGCCCGCCGCGCCAGTACCAGTCCCGCGCGGTCTCGTAGAGGATCTTCGAGATGCTGGTCGGGTCCTGGCCCACCACGGCCTCGGCCAGCTCGGCGATGGCACCCTGGACGGCGCGTTCCTTGCCCTCCAGGGTGGCCTCACCGAGCCCGATGATGCCCTCGTCGGTGTGGACGCGCACGATGACGAGGTTCGTGCGGTAGAAGTCGACGACCAGTGTGTCGACAGAGACGATCTTCATCTTTCGGCTCAACCCTTCACCGCACCGGCGGTCATGCCGGAGACCACGTACTTCTGGACCAACAGGTAGAAGGCGACGGCAGGCAGCGTGAACAGGAAGGCGACGGCCATCACCGTCTGGATCGGTGTACCCAGTTCACCGATGAAGTTCGCGATGCCGACGGAGGCGGGTTGCAGGTCCGGGTTGAAGATGAACGTCACCGCGAACACGTACTCGTTCCAGGCGTGGAAGAAGGCGATGACCGCGGTGGCCGCGATCGACGGCGCGATGAGCGGCACGTTGATCCGGGTCAGGGTGGTGAAGGGTCGGGCGCCGTCGGCACGCGCGGCTTCCTCCAGCTCCTTCGGGATGCCGTCGATGGCGCCCTTGAGGATCAGCGCGACGATCGGCAGGACGAAGGCGGAGTTCACCAGGACGAGGCCGGCCAGCGAGTCGAGCAGTTCGAAGCGGCGGAACAGCGCGAACAGCGGGACGACCATGAGCGCCTCGGGAAGCATCTGCGTGAACAGCAGCACGACGGTCAGCACGGCCTTGCCCCAGAACGAGAACCGGGACAGCGCGTAGCCGAGCGGGATGCCCAGGCCGACCGAGAGAACCATCGTGCCCACGGCGATGATCAGGCTGTTCAGCAGCCACCCGGCCGCCTTGCCCTCGGCCAGCGCGTCGACGAAGACCCCGAACTGGCCGAGGTCCGGTGTGAGCCGGGGGTTGTCGGCGAAGAGGTCGCTGTTGCTGGTCAGCGCCGTGACGAACATCCAGTACAGCGGGAACACCGCGATACCCAGTACGACGAGCACGGCGACGATCCGTGCGGTGACCCCGAAACGGAAGCGCCTCATCGGACGTCCCCCTTCTCCACGGCACGGGCGACCAGGCGGCTGCCGATGATGACGATGAGCGAGATGACGACGCCGACCATTCCGATGGCCGCCGCCGATCCGAGTTCCTTCGAGTCGAACGCCTGCGAGTAGAGGTCGATGACCAGCGTCTCGGTGGAGCCGACCGGCCCGCCCTTGGTCATCAGCCAGATCAGCTCGAACCGCCGCAGCGACCAGATCGTCATCAGCAGGGCCAGCAGACCCACCGTCGGCTTGATGACCTGCCAGGTGACGGCACGGAAGGTGGCCCAACGTCCGGCGCCGTCCACTGTCGCGGCCTCGTTGAGGTCCTGCGGAACGGACTGCAGCGCGGAGAGCAGCACCACGGAGGTGAACGGGAACAGCTGCCAGATGGTCGTGGCGAGCACCGCCGGGAGCGCGTAGCGCGGGCTGTCCAGGATGGCGCCGCCGGGCACACCGAGCCCCACGGCGTCCAGGAAGCGGTTCACGATGCCGTACTGCGCGTTGAGCATCCAGGTGGCGATCAGCGCGACCGCGATACCCGGAGCGGCCCAGGGGACGGTCACCAGCGCCCGTGCCACGCCCCGGCCCCGAAACTTCCGGTTGAGCAGGAGCGCGACGACCAGCCCGGCGCCGATCGCGACAACGACGCAGGTGATCACGTAGACGACGGTGATCAGCAGGGTGCGGTGGAACTCGGGGTCGCCGAAGATCCGGTGGTAGTTGTCCAGCCCGACCCATTCGCTGCGGGTCGGGTTGAGCAGCCTCGTCCTGGTGAAGCTGAGGTACACCTCCTGAACGAGGGGTACCGCCTGGAAGACGAGGATGAACAGGGCGGCGGGTGCCAGGAACAGGTACGGCGTCCACTTGCTACCCAGCGGGCTGGGCCGACGCCGGGGCTGGCCTGGCGGTGTTGTCTTCGGTACTCCGGTCTGCTCGACCACAGTCATCGGGTTGATCCTTCGGGGGGAAGGACGCTGCCGGCGCACGGATCGTCGCGCCGGCAGCGTCGCCGTCGAGCGGTCAGCGGACCAGTTCGGTCGCCTGCTGCTGGGCACGGTCCAGCGCCGACTTGAGGTCGGTCTTGCCCTGCAGTGCCGCGACCACGTTCTGCACGACCACCTTGCGGATGTCCGGCGTCTTCGCCTCGAACCCCAGCACGATCTGCGGCAGGCTGGTCTCGGTGAGCCCGTCGAAGACGGGGAGGAACGGGGTCGTCTTGAGCGCCTCGGCGCTGCGCTGCGTGGTGGTGGCGACGCTGCTCGCGCCGAGGATCTCCTGCAGCTTGACCTGGTTCTGCGGCTCCAGCACCCACTTGATGAAGGTGCCGGCCTCGTCCTTGCCCTCGCTCGCCTCGTTGATCACGATGGGGGCGAGGATCGCGCCCTGCTTGCGGACCGGGAACGGGATGGGCGCGACGTTGAAGTTCAGCTTCGCGTTCTGGCCGCGGGTGGCGGTCACGTAGCCGCCGTTGTTGAGCTCCATCCCGACCTTGCCCTCGGCGAACATCCGCCGGAACGTCGCCGCGTCCGCTCCGCGCGGGATCACGTTCGCGTCGTACAGGTCCTTGAACGCCTGCAGACCCTTGAGGTTCTCAGCCGAGTTGATGGTCAGGGTCTTGCCGTCGGACCACGCGCCGCCGAAGCCGTAGACGTAGTTGAAGATGTCCTGCCAGACCCCGGCCTCCTCGGCCTCGGTCTGGCGGAACGCCAGGCCGAAGACGTCGCCCTTGGTCAGCGACTTCGCGGTGGAGGTGAACTGCTCGTAGGTGGTCGGCGGCGTCGGGATCAGGTCCGCGTTGTAGAACATCGCGTAGTTCGACGCCTCGAAGATGACGCCGTGCCGGACGCCGTCGTGGACCATGAACTGGTCCGGCTGCTTCAGCAGGTCGTACTTGCTGGCGTCGATCACCTTGTCCAGCGGCGCGACGAGGCCGGCGTCCGAGGCGGCCTCGAACTCGGGCATGTCGAAGCGGACGAGGTCGGGGCCCTTGCCGCTGCCCATCTGGGTGAGCACGGTCTGGCCGAAGGTCGGGTACGGCACCGCGGCGGCGGAGACCTGGACCTTGGTCTGGCTCTGATTGAACTCATCGAGCCACTTCGTCAACAGGGGCCCGCGGCCCGGGTCGCCGAAGGTCGAGGCGGCGAAGGTCAGTTTGGTGACGCCGTCACCAGAATCGCCGTCCGAGCCGCAACCGGTCAGGAGGGTGGCGGCAAGGCCGAGGGCACATGTCGCCCTGGCGATGCCGAAATAAGCGCGCTTATTACCCATCGTTACTCCACTGTTACGAGATGACGTCAAGCCGATGAAATTGCAACGATCGTAGCGTCATGTGCAACGGTGTCAAGGGGCAGTTGCGCATCGCGTCATCTATATTGCACAATGTGCAATGACAGCGGCGGCTCTGCCCGTCGCGCGAGGGGAGACACAGCCTTGGCGCAATCAATTCGCCGCGCGATCGACCTCATCCGTCGATCCGCGGAGCACCCGCTGTCCCTTACGGAGGCTGCGGACGTGCTCGGCGTCCACAAGTCCACAGCCCTGCGCATCCTGCAAACACTGGAGTCCGCGCGCTTCGTCCGCCGGACCGGCGCGGGCACCTACGTGCTCGGCAGCGGCCTGATCGAACTGTCCGAGCTCGCGCTCGGCTCGATGGACCTCCGCCAGCCCGCGGCCGCACACCTGCGTGCGCTGCAACGCGAGACCGGCCACACCGTACACCTCGCGCAACTGACCGGCGACGAGATCATCTATATCGACAAGGTGGACAGCCCGGCGTTCGACGCCGTCAAGCTGCCGTCACGGGTGGGACGCGCGGTGTCCATCTACGCAAGCGCCGTCGGCAAGACGATCCTGGCCTACCTTCCCCGGCAGGAGCGCGACCGCCTGCTCTCCCACGTCGTCTTCGAGAAATTCACCGACACCACCTTCACCGACCACGACGCCCTGGAAGCCGAACTCGCCCGCATCCACGACTGCGGCTGGGCCGAGGACAACGGCGAGCACGACGCCTACGTCATGTGCGTGGCCGCGCCGATCAGGGATTCGCGGGGGCAGGTCATCGCCGCCGCCTCGATCACGGCGATCGAGGTCATCGCAAGCCTCGACCAACTGAAGGCCAACCTTCCGCTGCTCCTGGAGACCGCCGACAAGATTTCGTACGAGCTCGGCTACGCGCCGCCGTCCGCGGCGAGCCCGGACGGCCGATCCGCGAGCTGACCGCACCCCGCTCGGGCGATCACCGCGTTGTCGGCGCCGACCCGCCGGTGAGGCGGTGGTGCTCGTCGGTCTCCATGTCGATGAAGGCCTGGATCATGCCCCGGTAGATCCGTTCGATCAGATCCGGGTCGGCGCCGGCCTCGGTGGCCAGCGTGCGGACCCGGGCCACCACCTGCGCCACCCGGTCCGGCGCGCGGACCGCCTGACTGTCGCTCTTGAGCGGGGCGACCTGCCGGACCAGCGACTCCCGCTGGGCGAGGAGGCCGACCAGGTCCCTGTCGAGTTCGTCGATCCGAGCCCGGATCTCGGTCAGCGTCGTTGCGGTCTCTGCCACGCCGGAAATCGTCGCACGACGGCGACGCGATCAGGCGACCCGGTGATCCGTCAGCAGGACCAACCGCACATCGACCTGGCCGGGATCCACTCGGGAATCCAGACGCAACTGAGCAATCACGACAGTGCGATCAGCATCGACCCGGCGCGGTGGCGCAACCAGATCGTGCCGCTCTGGGGCCTGACCAGCACCGGTCAGCGGGCGGAGTCGTTGCCGATGGTGGCGCCGGCGCGAAGGCCCTGATCGATGAAGTTGATCAACCAGGTGAAGCTCTCATCGACGGACGCGTCGATCTGGAACCCATCGGCCGCCTCCAGGGTCGCGAAGCCGTGCACTGCGCTGCGCAGCGTCCGCATGGCGTGGATCTCCTGGTCGGGATCCAGCCGGTACCCGCTCAAAATCGCTGACAGGGAGGCGAGCACCCGCTCGGTGGCCGGGATGAACGGGTCGTCGGGGCCGGTCGGGCGGGCGGCGTTGCCGGCCGCGTACCGGCCGGGGTGTTCCCGCACGTAGGTCCGCATCGCCTGCGCGCCGGCGGCGAGGGCGTCGCTGCCGGACCGGCCCTGAATGGCGTCGCGGATGGCGTCGCCGACCTCCGTCATGGCCAGGATGGCGATCCGGTGGGCCAGGTCGGCCTGGCTGGTGACGTGCTTGTAGAGCGAGGGGGTCTTGATCCCGAGCCGTTCGGCGAGCAGGCCCATGCTGAGGTTGTCGAAGCCGACCTCGTCGACAAGCGCGGCCGCGGCTTCGGCGACCGACGCCGGAGTGAGCCGGGCCTTAGGCATTGGTCAACGTCCGGGCGAGGAAGGGCAGGGCCAAAGCGACGACCTCGTCAGGGGTCTGGACGTGCGGGTAGTGGCCCGCGCCCTCGATGACTGCCAGCTCGCCGAGCCCTCGCGGCAGGTCGGCGATGATGCGCTCACCCTCGGCGCGCGGGTCGGCCCAGTCGGGGTCGACGCTGCCCTGGATCACCAGGACCGGGCAGGTGACGTTGGGCAGTTGCTTGCCGGCATCGCTGGGGTTGGTCCTGGCCATGGCCTGGAGGACCTTCATCCGGCCGGGCTCACTCAGCTTGGCCTCGATGCGCGCCAGCTCGCTGCTCCAGCCGCCGGGCTTGGTCGGGATCGCCAGGTCGAGGTACCTGCGCCAGCTCGCCAGGCTGCCCCGCACGAGCACCTGTGCCAGTTGGAGGTAGCCGGCCCGGAAGCGCTTCACCCGCACCAACCCGGCGAGGTCGAAGGACTGTGCGCGGGTGAACGGCGCCAGCTCGATGACGCCGGCGATCAGCTCGGGCGCGCTGGCGGCCGCGATGGTCGCGGCACCACCACTGATCGACTGGCCGATGATCACGGCCGGTCCGCCGAGGTAGCGCACGACGGCAAGGAGATCGCCCGCGATGTCGGTGCGGCTGTAGCCGTGCCAGCCGAGGCTGGAGTCGCCGCAGCCGCGGATGTCGACGTTGGCGACCCGGTATCCGGCCGCGGCCAGGGCCGGGGCGACGAAACGGTACGAGTGCCGGCTGTCGCCCATGCCGTGCGCCAGGACGACCAGTGGGCCCTGCCCGGTGACCTCGTAGGCGATGGTGTTGCCGGCAATGCCCAGGTGTTCGGTCATGACGTCCTCCAGCGTTCAGCTAACGTGATTAGCGTAAGGCTAACGATGTTAGCCAGCTGGGTCAAGGGGCCGCCCCAGCAAGCTCTGGCGAGCCGTATGGTTCCGCGATGGAATCGGACACGGTGCGGCAGGCTTACACGTCCGTCGCGGAGCTCTACATCAGCTTGTTCGGCACCAGGGAGCAGGTACACCCGGACGACCTCGCCTTCATCCAGCGACACCTGGCGGGTCGACCTGGCCCGGTGCTCGATCTGGGCTGCGGGCCTGGCCACATCACCGGCTACCTTCGGGCCCTGGGTGTCGACGCGGCGGGGATCGACCTGGTTCCCGAGTTCATCGCGCATGCGCGGGCGGCCCACCCGGACGTCGAGTTCCAGCTCGGGTCGCTGGAACGCCTCGACGTCGCCGACGAGTCCATCGACGGCATCCTGGCCTGGTACTCGTTGATCCATCTGCCGCCGCCGGAACTCGACGGCGTGCTCAAGGAGTTTCGGCGGGTGCTGACCCCAGCCGGACGGTTGGTGCTGGGCACCTTCTCCGCCGACGAGGTCGGCGCCTTCGACCACAAGGTCGCGACCGCCTACCGGTGGCCGCTCGACGAGTTCTCCGAGCGACTCACCCAGGCCGGTTTCCGGGAGGTGGAACGCCTACCCCGACCCGGCGACGACCAGCACCGGCCGCATGCCGCCATGGCCGCGATCGCGGCGTGAGGGCGCCGAGGGCCGGCCTCCCATCGCGGGCCCACGCCCGGGACCACCGGTGGGCCGGCGACGGCTCGTCGTCGGCCCACCGTCAGCTGCCCGTCCGGACCGTCAGCTCACGCCCCGAACCGCCTCGATGATCGTCTCGGCGACCTCGCCCGGCTGAGCGACAGCCATCGCGTGCGAGCCGCCGACGAGCTCGCGCTGCCCCCGGGGGTTGGCCCGCTCGGCCATGAAGCGGTGCGCTTCGACGGGGATGTTCTTGTCCGCGTCCCCGAACACGAACCAGCTGGCCAACGATCGCCAGGCGGGGTCGCCGGTGAGCTTGTCCCCCAGGGCCTGTTCGGTGATCGGCCGCTGGGTCCGGGCCATCAGCGCGGCCTGGCCGCCCGACACGTCCGCGCAGAACTGCGCGTGGTACTGCTCCTGGCCGATCGCCACCTCGTTCCCACCGGTCGACAGTGGGTACTGCACCAGCGTGTCGGCGAGGGTGCCGCCGGGGAACTTCGCGGACAGCGTCATCGCCGACTCCCCGGTGTCCGGAGCGAAGGCGTTGACGTACACGAGGGCGCGCACCGAGGTGTCGCCGGCCGCGGCCTGCGTGACCACCATGCCACCGTACGAGTGGCCGACGAGGACGACCGGACCGCCGATCCCGTGGACCACATCCCGCACGTACGCGGCGTCGCCGGCGAGGCTCCGCAGCGGGTTCGCGACGGCCACCAAGTCGTACGCGCCGCCCAGCCGCTCAAGCACACCGTTCCAGCTTGCCGACTCGGCGAACGCGCCGTGCACGAGCACGATGGTGGGCTGTGGATCAGGCATGATAGGTGCCCCCCCTCACTCCGTGAAGCTGTTCACCGCCGGGTCGCACTGGTACGCCTGGATACCCGTCACGCGAGGGTGAAACGTCCGGTCCCGATGGGCAGGAGGGCTGCCATGGCTACCCCGACGTTGGCCGAGGTGATGGCCGAACTGGTCGAGCTGGAGGATCCGAAGACACGCGAGGTGAACGCCAGAAACGGTGACGATCACGGTGTGCACCTCGGCGAGCTTCGGGCGCTCGCGAAGCGGCTGAAGACGCAGCACGACCTCGCGCGCCAGCTCTGGGCGACGGGCGGGGCCTCGGCGCGGCTGCTGGCAATCCTGATCTGCCGTGCGTTCGAACGGGACGAGTTGGACGTCATGCTGCGCGAGGCACGCACCCCGAAGGTGCACGACTGGCTCCTGAACTATGTGGTGAAGAAGAGCCCGCACTCCGAAGAGCTGCGGCTGGCCTGGTTCGCCGACTCGGATCCCGTGGTCGCGAGTGCCGGCTGGGCGTTGACCACCGAACGCGTGACGAGGAAGCCCGAGAGTCTCGACCTTCCGGGACTGCTCGATGGAATCGAGGCCGAGATGAAGGACGCGCCGGATCGCCTGCAGTGGGCGATGAACCACTGCCTGGCGCAGATCGGCATCGAACACGCCGAGCACCGCGATCGGGCGATCGACATCGGCGAACGCCTGGAGGTGCTGAAGGACTACCCGACCTCCCCCGGCTGCACGTCTCCGTTCGCGCCGGTCTGGATCGGCGAGATGGTCCGCCGCACGCGATAGGGCGGCCGAGCCCGCGGGGTCGACGCCATCTGCCACCCGCCCCTATAGTGAGTTCCATTATGGGACTTACTACGTTCTGGCGATGGTGGGTGGCCGGCACGACCAGCCACCTCGGCTCGGCGGTCGGCGCGGTGGCCCTACCGCTGACCGCACTGACCGTGCTGGACGCGTCGGCCTTCGAGATGGGTCTGATCACGGCGGCGGGTTATCTGGCGTACCTCCTGATCAGCCTGCCGGCCGGGGTGATCGTGCAGCGGGTGCCGCTGCGCGGCATGCAGGTCGGCTTGGACCTGGTCCGGGCGCTCGCCATCGCGTCGGTCCCGCTGGCCTGGTGGCTCGACACGCTGACGGTGGCCCAGCTGATCGCGGTCGCCCTGGTGGTGAGCTTCGCCAACGTGCTGTTCGACGTGGCGAACCAGACCTTCCTGCCGGAGATCGTGCCGGCCACGCAGTTGCAGGCCCGCAACAGCCTCACCTCCGGCACGCACGCCGCCACCGCGCTGGGCGGGCCGTCCCTGGGCGGCCTCGCGGTGCAGCTGCTGGGCGCGGTGCCGACGCTGTTCGTGGACGCCGTCAGCTATCTGATGTCCGCGGTGTTGCTGCGCACCCTGCCAGCCCGGCGGGTGCAGCGACCGGCCGAGCGGCCACCGATGGTCACGATGATCCGTGAGGGCTGGCACTTCGTGCTCCGACACCCGATCATCGGACCGGCCATGTGGGACGCCACCGCGACGAACTTCGTCAACGGCGCGATGCTTGCCCTCTTCCCGTTCTACCTGGTGCGCGAGCTGCACGCATCGCCGGTGATGGTCGGGCTGCTGCTCGCCGCCGACGGCCTCGGCACGCTCATCGGCGCCGCGCTGACGACCCGCTTCACCAATCGCTTCGGCACTGCCCGCGGCCTGATCATCTCGGCCTTCGTCGGTGTGGTCGGCGCGCTCATCATCCCGCTGGGCACCGGCACCGCCGCATTCCTGGCCTTCGCCGTCGGGAACCTCATCTTCGCCAGCTCCACAGTGGTGCTCAGCGTGACCACCCGCACGTACCGGATGCTCGCCAGCCCGCCGGAGCTGCTGTCCCGGGTGATCGCCACGGTCAAGTTCGTCTCCTGGGGTGCCATCCCGGTCGGCGGCCTGCTCGCCGGCGTCCTGGCCGGACCACTCGGTGCCCGTACCACCCTGCTGATCTTCGGGGCGCTCACCGTGCTGTCCCCGATCATCTACCTGTCGACGCCGATCCGTCGGCTGCGTGACCTGCCGCTCGACCCCACGCCGTCACCCATCGAGGCCCGGGTGTGAGCATCCTCGATCGGTCCACCTGGGGCACCGGAGACATCGACCGGAGGTGTAGGTCGCGGTTCCGCGGGGCAAGAACCCGCACATGGAGGGAACGGCAGGATGCGAGAGGCATCCGTTCGGCCGGCGGCACCGAACCGGTGAGTCGGGCCGGGCCGAGCTGGCGACCCCGCTGACGGCGGCCGCCGTCTGATGCGGCTGAGGCACAGCCTTCCCCCGATGGCGCTCGGCGCGGTGGCGCTCGGCGCGGCCCTGGGTGCCAGCCCCGCACACGCCGAGCCCCCGTCGCCGTCGCGTCTCCCGCTGGAGGTCGCCACCTCGCCAAAGGCTATCCAGGTTCCGGTGGACGACGACGTCGAAGTGCAGCTGAATGTGCCGCTGCCCCTGCCGACCCCGGTCGTCCCCCGACCCTCACCCCTACCGTCGACGGACCCGCCGCCACTGCCGTCGACGGATTCGCTGCCCCTACCGTCGGCCGTTCCGGTGCCGACGCCGTCAGCCAAGCCCTCCATCGCCGCGCCAGGTCGACCGACCGGCACTCCGTCGTCACCGCAGACCACGCCCGCACCATCCACCTCCAAGCCCCCGAGGGCACGGGTTGCCCCGCCATCGCCGATACCGTCGACGCGCGTGCCGGCGACGGTGTCTCGGGACGACGCCCACGGCACGTCCGATGGCCAGACGTCGGAGCAGGCGCGGGCGACGATGGCCGCCGTCACCGGACAGCGGCCCAACCCGCCCGACCGTCCCGCACCGGGGCCACCGGCGATCGTGCTGGCGCTCGCGTCCGCACCGACAGGCGTCGGCACCGGCGGCGCTGATCCACCCACGTCAACGGCCGAAGGTTCGCCGCGGACCTCGCCGCTGCGGCCAGGGCTTACCGTCACCGCCGTCGACCTGCGCGCTACCAGCCGGCCCGTCGAGCGGGGCCCTCCCCCGCCCCGGCAACTCCTGATCACCCACTCGCGTCCACGACGTTGATCAGGAGAGGTTCATGGAAATCGCCGTCATCTGGATCCCCGCCCACATCGAGCCGTCAGAGCCCGCCGTCGCGAGGTGTCTCAGCCACCTTCGCCGACACTCCTACCGATTCGCAGGAGTCATGCGGGCCCCGTGGGAGACCGTCGAGCAGTCGATGATCGACGGAGAGGTGGATGTCGTCGTCATCGCCGACTTCGCCCACCTCCCGCCGGATCGTTCCCCCCGGATCGAGCTGGCCAGTGCCCCCGACGTCGACGCGGACGAGGACCGAACGGTTCCGGACCCACAGCTCGACTGACACAGCGCCCCGTCCGCAATGGACGGGGCGCTTCGTCAATCCAGCTTTCTGATCCGGACACCCTGCGGTCAGAATGTCGGACGGTGGCCTCGTGCCGCCACCACCGCGACCGGTAAGGAGCAAACCATCGGCAACTCCGACACGATTACGCTGTGGCGGCCCACCGGGCAGGCCGAACTGGACCTCGTGGCGGCGGCCGGCTGGCGGGCCTGGCCGCCACGCCTGCCCGACCAACCGATCTTCTACCCAGTGCTCAACCGCTGGTACGCCACCAAGATCGCCCGCGAGTGGAACGTCCCCGCCGAAGGCGTCGGCTACGTCACCCGGTTTGACGTGCAACGTTCGTACCTCGACCACCACGAGGTGCAGCAGGCCGGCGGCCGCGATGTGCTGGAGTACTGGATTCCCGCCGAAGAGCTTGACGACCTGAACGCCCACATCGTCGGCACGATCATCGCGGAGGCCGAGTACCGGGGCCCAGTCGACGACGAGGAGTTCACCGACGCGGAGAGGACCCTGGGCCGGGCGCTACCTGAGGCGTGGCGGACCTACCTCCAAGGCGAGTCATGGTTCCGGCGAGGCTGGATGAGAACCGACGCCTACGTGTGGCTCAATTCCCCCCACGAGATGCTCGAGCTGCATGAGGCGTGGGACCAGGCCACCGTCTCGCACAGCGATATCGCGATCATCGGCGGTGACGGCTCCAGGGAGCAGCTCGTCCTCGACCTGGGCAGCGACCCCGCCCCGGTGCTGCTGGTCGACATCTCCAGCGGCGGGTGGGGCAACGCCATCCGGCAAGCCGACGACGTCAGCCAGCTCATCGACCGCATCGAGGCGGGCACCTTCGCGTTCGACTTGGAGGACTGACCAGAACCGGGCGACAACTCCACAGTCGCCGACTTCATCCACAGCTTCTTCCGGTGCCGGTGATGACCTCCATCGTCCGCTACGTCAAGATCGATGTGACGACGGCCGGGCGTGAAGGAGGACGTGATGCGTGTGTCTGCACCTCCATCGTGACCGGCAGCACGCTGCGCGATCTGCAGTGTTCCAGCGGTCCGGACGTCTGGTCCCTGGGCGCCAACACGCTGTCGGTGTGCACCCGGGCCCTCGGCGGCATCTCGGACGTGGCGCAGAAGGAGACCGAAGTGCGCTGCTGACCTGGCGTGCGCGACGTATCCCGGCGGGGTGCTGGCCGTGCCAGCGCCCCGCCGGGTCACGAGTCTCGCGTCACGGGCAGGGTGTTCGCGCGCAGACGTCGATGACCTTGCCGGTGAGCAGGAAGACGGCCTTCTGTTTCTGGGCTCCGGCCTGGGCGCGGGGGAACTCGTGCGGATCGTCGCCGAACTCGGGCCCGGCCGGTGCGAGATTGGTCGGCGGTGGCGCGTGGGCCGCCCCGCTGTTCCAGATCACGATCGCCGAGCCGGCGTACGGGTAGCGGCGGATCGGCGTGATGCCCCAGTACGGGTGCACGTCCAGTGACCAGCCGTCAGCGAGCGCGGGGGTGTGCAGGCGGGCGCCGATGGTCCGCGCCTGCACCTCGGCCGCGGCGGGCGAGACCTGCTGGTCGCCGAAGGCCACGTGCATCAGCACCTGGTGCGCCGGGGTGCGCGGTAGTGGCCGGTCGGTCATGTGCTGGGCGTACCCGTTGGCCTCGGACCGGTCCCACAGCATCTGCAGCAGCGCGAGGATCAGCTGTTGGTCGACCTTGTCCGGGTAGTAGCCGTCCAGCACGCTCTGGAACGGTGCGAAGTCCACGCTGCGTTGCAGCAGCGTGGAGTAGTTCATCGCCGGTACGCCGAGCACCGATCGGGTCCAGTCCTGGGCGATGGCGGTGAGCGCGCCTCCGTTGATGCCGCCCTGGCTGTTGCCGTCGTAGTGCAGCCCACCCGCGCGATTGATCAGCGGCCGTGCGGTGGCGTCCCGGAACGCCGGGTGGGCGGCGAACCCGTCCGGGTGGATCATCGCGCGGCCCAGGAAGAGGAAGTTCAGGAAGCTCTGCTGCAACCGGTCCGCCACCGCGGGGAAGGCACTGAGGTCGGTGAAGGCGCCGGCCACATAGGGGACGTCGGCGGCGGCCATGCCGATCCAGCTGGTCGCGCAGAAGGTGAAGTTGTGGGTGTTCGACATCGTCTTGACGTTGCCGGCGTTGATCTCGGTCGGTCGGCCGAGCAGTCCGTGGCCGTAGAGCGAGAGGTGCGCCGGCCTCGCGGCCGAGGCACTGCGCGGGATGGTGCAGACGAAGTCCGCCGCCACCGTCACGCCGGACGGCGTGGGCAGGGCGTTCGGCGTGGGCGGCGTCCCAGTGCCGCCGGCCGGGCCGTAGTGCAGCCGGGAGCCGGGCCCGCCGGCGCCGGTCAGATAGGACGGTACGCCGATGGTGCCGGTCACCTGCCGGGCGATCAGCGGGTCCTGCGCCGGTGCATAGTCGGTCACCTGGGTGACGGTGACCGACGGCGCGGCCCGGCCGAGGTCGGCGAACGCGTCGTCCCGGACCGCCACCATCCGGCCGGTCAGCCCGTGCCGGCTGGCCACGGTGAAATCCCAGGCCAGGTAGAGGCTGTGCCGTTTGACGCCGGTCCGGGTCAGCTCGGTGAGGATCCGCTTCAGCTGCGGCACCCGAGGGTCCCGCTGCGTGAGGCCGGCACCGGTAACGTACGCGGTGAACGCCTTCGGCGCGGGGATCAACGCCCGGTTGCCGTCCCGCAGCCCGCGCAGCCCGACGACGTAGCGGGTGCCCTCGCTCAGCGCCACCGCCGGCCGGATGATCAGCAGCTGCCGGTCGGGCTGGCCGGCGGCGTGCGCGTCCAGCTCGGCCCAGTACGGCGTGCGCTCACCGGTGCGGGTGTTGAGCAGCACGATCGGCGCGCCCGGCGCCAGCGAGCGGCCGATGTCGGTGACCGGCGCGATCCCGGTCGCCGCCGCGTCGAGGCCGGGTACCCGCACCAGGATCGGCGAGCCGGGACTGAACCCGTCCTGCCGGTTCCACTCCGTCGGGTCGATCGGGGTTCCCTGCACGTTGGCGGGCATCGCGGCGGCGGCGAACCGTACCCGCTTGCCGGTGGGGCTGCTCCGGTCCGGCACCGTGAAGTAGTCGTTCGGGAACGGCAGCAGACAGGCGGTCGGGTCAATCGGGTCGCAGGACGGCTCTCCAACCGGTGCGGGAGTCGTTGGCGGTGCGGCGGGGGCCGCCGTGCCGAGCAGGACGGCGCCTGCGGTCACCAGCACGGACACGGCGAGACGGAGCCCTCTGGAGGTGGTCACACGCATCTCCTTCGACGCTGGACGGCGGATCGATGCAGGGGCTGACGGTGGTGTTCTTCCTACGCTCGTGAAAGAGACTCAGCAAGCATCGATGCGTCCGCCCGCACCCGTGAGGACGACAGACTCACGGTCGGTGGCCGGCAGCCCGATCGTGCTCAGGCTGCCGGCCACCGACCGCACCAACGACGACTCACGGGAAGGTCACGCGGTGATCACCGGCCAGGCGTAGGCGAGCAGGGCGCAGGCGGCACCCAGAAGCGCGAGCGAGACACCCCTCGTGGGCAGCGGCAGGGCGGCGAGCACGATCAGGATGACGGCGATGACGTACAGAAATGCCTGGGCCGACATGTTGTTCTCCTCGATCAGGGGTGGCGGGCGGCTGCCCGTCATCCGCGGGGATGCCCCGAGGCGTGATCGCGGAAACGTCCCGCTGATCACGGTCCGCCCACAGTTCCACGTCCGGCACAGCGCCTACGTCTGGAGCAGAAGTGCCTCAGCGCCCACCGGCCGAAACCCGGCCGCCTGGAAGGCACGCACACTTCGCGCGTTCCCGGCGGCCTGCTGGGCCCAGACCGGTTGGCCGTCGGGCACCAGATGTCGGGCGGCCGTCGCCAGCGCCCGCCCCAGGCCCCGGTGGCGACGCTCGTCGTCGACCTCTATCGCGGCCTCCCACCGGCCGGCCACCCCTCGGCCGAGGACGACCACTCCACCCTCGGTCGCCCAGACGCGGACGTCGTCACGGCGCCGACGGGCCCTGACCTCGCGGGGATGATCGCCGTCCGCGAGCTCGGTCAGCTGTAGCGGCGGCGGCCCGGCAAGGCGACTCGCGACGGTCAGCAGGTCGATCGTGTCCATGGACCGCCGGGTGCGGTCGAGCAGCGCGTTCAGAAAACGCGGGTTCATGGTGGCCGCCAGGGAGTCACAGTCGAGAGTGGCCAGCGTACGACTCACCCACTCGGGGTCCTCGTCGGTGAACACCACGGAGTGTCCGGTGAAGGCGATGACTCCGGCGTCACGGCGGTTCGGCTGCGACACCACTGTCGTCCCGCCGTCGGGTGGTGGGAAGTGCCCGTGCGCCGCCGCGTCCAGGATGTCGGCCAACGTGCGGTCCATGGTCGTCTTCTCCCCCGTTCCGGACGCGGTGGCTCGGCTCGGCCACCCCGAAGCGGGTCGATGATATGCGGCAGGGGTGTGACCGGCTGTCAGGTCACACCCCTGCCGCCTGCACCAACACGTGACAGCGCTCGGAGGATCAGCAGCCGATCCGGCTGGACCCCACCGCGACGTCGTCGTACCAGAGGGTGTCGGCCCCACCGCCGTAGCTCTCCCAGCCCAGCTTCAGGTCGGTGAGCTGCGGCCGCCAGGTGCGGTTGTACCACTGGCCGTCGATGTCGTGCGTCGGTACGCCGTCCGCGGTCAGCCCGGTGACGGCGGTGCCGTCCAACCAGGTACGCAGCCGACCGGCCGCACCGTCCACCATGAACTCCACGCAGGTCCACCGGTTGGTGGGTAGCGGCACGCTCTGCGCCACCCCGGCCGGGCTCTGCTCGGGCAGGGTCGCGTCGTCGGAGGCACGGTTCCACTGCAAGGCGCCGTTCTGGCCACCCAACCGCAGGTCCTTGTTGCCGTCGGCAGCGTCGGCCATCGCCATCATCGTGGTGTGTTCGGTGGGCTGGGCGGTGGTGTGCCGGACCCAGATCCGGCCGTACCGCACGCTGCCCACGCTGCTGAGATTCTTCGTGGACCTGATGAAGACGTGGTTGCAGTACCCGGCGGCGCCGCTGATCCGGACCGACCGGCTGCCGCTGTGCGTGGTCGCCGTGTCGATGGTGGCGGTACCAGCGCCGGAGCAGTCCGGGCTCACCACGGCCCAGTCGCCGGACGGCGTCGACCCGGTCTGGCCCTCGAAACCGTCGCAGAGCACCGCGCCGGCACACCCGACCGGCGGCACGGTCGTGGGCGGCGGAGTGGTCGGCGGAGGCGTCGTCGGTGGCGGCGTGGTCGGTGGGGGCGTCGTCGGCGGGGGCGTCGTCGGCGGCGGGGTGGTCGGCGGGGGCGTGGTCGGCGGGGGCGTGGCGCCGTTGCACGGTACGCCGTTCAGGCTGAACCCGGTCGGCGCGCCGCCACTGGAGCCGTAGGTGCCCTGCACGCCGAACTCGGTGGAGCCACCGGCCGGGATGCTGCCGTTGTACGACGCGTTGCGGGCGGTCACCGTCGAGCCGGATTGGCTGACCGTGGCGTTCCAGCCGTTGGTGACCCGCTCGTCCCCGGCGTACGTCCAGCTGACGGTCCAGCTGGAGACGGCCATGTCCCCCGGTAAGACCTTGACGGTGGCGGTGAACCCGCCGGGCCACTGATTGGGCGTGTAGTCGACCCGGCAGCCCTGAGCGGCTGCGGCCGGTCCGGTGAGTACTGCCGCTCCGGTGGTGGTCGCGGCGGCGGCCAGCGCGGCGACGACCAGCAGGGTCGACGTACGGCGGGCGCGGAGATTCGTCATGAGAGGTCCTTCTGCCATCGAGCTGAGTTGAGGCGGCGCGGCGGCGCGTCCGGGACGGACGCGGCGCGACAACCTGCCCTGGGTACGGCGCGGGGATGCGCCACAGCGACCGGTCGCGCGTACGACCGAGGTGCCCGGCTCGGGGTGGACCTGTCAGCCGCCGACGGCCCGGTCCCCCGGGCCTCGGCGGCGCCCATCCCCAATCTATTGATATCTGACTATCTAATCAAGCGTCGGCGCGCCGGGTGGAGGCAGGTGACGACCGAACGACTCGGCCCGTTCACCTCGGATCTGGTCCGGCTCGGCGCCCCGATTGACGGCACCGTCTGACGCGGTCTGACGGGCGGAGGCGCGGATCCGGGAATCGGTTGCGTCGCGGCGAGAGAATCCTCCGGCGATGTCGATTCGCGGGCCGCTCGTTCGACGAGTGCGTGCGAGGGTCGGGAGGCGGCCCCGTCGGATGAGGAGAGCACGATGTCGAGATACATGTTGATCATGCGCGGCACCGACGAGACGAACGCGGCCATGATGGCCTCGATCGATGAGGCGATGGCCGCGACCGGCCGGTTCATCGAGGACATGATGAAGGCCGAGGTTCTCGTCGCGGCCGAAGGTCTGGACGATCCGCGCCAGGGCGCCGTCGTCGACTTCGGTGGCGAGACACCGGTGGTCACGGACGGTCCGTACGGCGAGACCAGAGAGTTGTTCGGGGGCTACTTCCTGCTCGACGTCGCCACGAAGCAGGAGGCGGTCGAATGGGCCAAGCGGGTCCCCGCGGTCCGCGGCTCCAAGATCGAGGTCCGGCGGGTAGCCGAGGCCGACGAGGTCCCGCCGGGTAGCGAGAGCAACGGCCAGATCTGATGGGTACGGCCGACATCGAGGCCGTCTGGCGGATCGAGTCGGCGCGGATCGTGGCCGCGCTGACCCGGTTCACCGGCGATTTCGGGCTGGCCGAGGACGCCGCCCAGGAGGCGGTGGCCGAGGCACTGGTCTCCTGGCCGCGTGCCTCTCCGGCCAATCCGGCCGGCTGGTTGATGGCCACGGCCCGGCGGCGGGCGATCGACGCGATCCGCCGCCGGGCCGCCCTCCAGGACCGGTACGCCCTGCTGGCGACCGATCTCGCACCCGGCCAGGAGATCGACCCCGACCGGATCGACGACGATGTGCTGGCGTTGATGTTCGTCAGCTGCCATCCGGTGCTCTCCCGCGAGGCGCGGGTGGCGCTGACCCTGCGGGTGGTCGGCGGCCTGTCCAGCGAGGAGATCGCCCGCGCGTTCCTGGTGCCCGTACCGACCGTGCAGGCCCGGATCACCCGGGGCAAGAAGACGATCGCGGCGGCCGGGGTGCCGTTCGAACTGCCGCCGGCCGACGAGCGCCGGAAGCGGCTGGGCGGCGTGCTCAGCGTTCTCTACGTGATCTTCACCGAGGGGTCGACGGCGACGTCGGGCGACCGGCTGCTGCGCCCCGACCTCGCGTACGAGGCGATCCGGCTCGCCCGCACCCTCGCCGCGCTCCAGCCGGACGAGCCGGAGGTGCACGGCCTGCTCGCCCTGTGCGAGCTGACGGCCGCGCGCTTCCCCGCCCGCACCGACCCGGACGGCACCCCGATCCTTTTGGCGGACCAGGACCGTCGGTTGTGGGACCTCTCGGCGATCCACCGTGGGCTGGCCGCGCTGGCCAGGGCGTCGCGGCGCGGCCTCGGCGGCTACGGTCTACAGGCCGCGATCGCGGCCACCCACGCGTCGGCGCCCTCGGTCGCGGAGACCGACTGGGCCCGGATCGTCCGGCTCTACGAGGCGCTCGGCCGGGTCGCGCCCTCGCCGGTGGTCGACCTCAACCGAGCCGTCGCCGTCGCCATGGCCTCGGGACCGGTGCCGGCGCTGGCCACCGTCGACGAGCTGATCGCCTCCAACCGACTACCCCTGTCGCACCTCGTGCCGACCGTACGCGGTGAGCTGCTGACCCGCCTCGGCCGGCTTCCGGAGGCCCGCGCCGAGCTGGAGCTGGCCGCCCGGCTCTGCCCCAATCAACGCGAACGCTCAGTGCTGCTGCGCAAGGCGGCCACACTGAGCTGACTGCTTCAGCACCGCCGGCCGAAACCTGGACGCCGCTCACCTGCCCGTGGCCGCAGGCTCAGATCTGCGCTCTCGCCTGCTCGATGTGTCGGGCGACGGCGTGCGCACCATGGGTGCGTGCGATGGCGTCCGCTTCGTCGAGGGTGGCGAGCGCGTCCGTTCGACGGTCCTGGGCGGCGGCGATGTAGGCCAGTCCGATCATGTTGGAGGCCATCCCCGGCAGCGCCCCGACCTCCCGGCGCAGCCGGGTCGACTCCTCCAGCCGCTCACGCGCCTCGTCCAGCCGACCAGCCGCGTGCGCCGCGATGCCCAGGTGGCGTAGCGCCTCGGACCGGGTCGACGTGTCGCCGGTCTCCGCCGCCAGTCGGCAGGAGCGCTCCAGGTACGGAACCGCGGTCTCGTCGTCACGCCGGATGAACTGGTGCAGACAACCGATCCAGAACGATGCCTCGGCTTCGCCGCGGGTGTCCCCCAGCGCCCGGTACAGCTCGAGCGCGCGCTCGAACAGCGGCAGCTCGGCGGGATCCTCGGTGGGCGACGAACCAGCGTCGGCGGGCCCGCTCTGAAACCGGGCGTGCAGGATCATCCCCCGCGCCAATGCCGCATCGGCCTCGACGGCGTGCAGGCCCTGCTCGGCGTCGATCAGCCCGCTGGCGTCGCCGCCGAACACCGCCCGTTCGTAGATCTCTCGGGCCCGTACGATCCGATGGTCGGTGCTCATGGTCGCCCCCGCTGGCATCGCCACTACCTGCTAGGACCGGCAGTCTAGTCGGCAGGCCGCCTGGCCCGCCCGCCCGCCCGATCAGGAGGCCGGATGGTCATCGAGAATGTGGCGTTCCCCGCCGGCCAGCACTGCGAGACCACCACCCTCGGCGCCCTGCTGCGCCACGAGGGCCTGGACCTGTCCGAGCCCATGCTGTTCGGCCTCGGCGAAGGTCTGGGCTTCGTCTACTGGGATGCCAGGAGCATGGACTTCCCGTTCCTCGGTGGCCGCACCAAGCCGACCACGATCACCCGAACCGTGGCCGACCGGCTGAGCCTGACGTTGCGGATCCAGGAGACCGCCTCACCCGGCAAGGCGTGGCAGAACGTCGCCGCCTCCCTCGCCGCCGGCCGCCCGGTCGGCCTGCAACTGGACTCCTACCACCTCGACTACTTCACCACGAAGGTCCACTTCGGCGGGCACTTCGTCGCCATGTACGGCTACGACGACACCCACGCCTACCTGATCGACACGGCCCAGCAGGGCGGCCCCGTGACCACCACGCTGACGAGCCTGGCGCAGGCCCGCAACGAACGTGGGCCGATGACCGCCCGCCACCTCTCCTACACGGTGGCCGGCCCTGGTGGTCCCCCGGATCTGGGCGCCGCCATCCGGGCCAGCATCCGCGGCAACGCCGACACCTTCCTCAACCCACCCATCGCCAACCTCGGCCACCGGGGCATCGCCAAGGCGGCCCGGCAGGTGACCCGGTGGCTGGACCGCTCCAGCGACCCGTCACGCGACCTGCCGCTGGCCGCGGCGCTGATGGAACACGGCGGGACGGGCGGTGCCCTGTTCCGGGCCATGTACCGCGACTTCCTCGCCGAATGCGCCACCCTCGTCGACGACGCCGGCCTCCGCCTGGCTCACCAGATGTACGCCGGGATCGCCCCGATGTGGACCGAGGTCTCCCACCACATGGCGGCGGCCGGGGAGACCGGTGACCCGGACCAACTCACCCGCGCCTCGGCGATCCTCAGCGAACTCGCCGACCGGGAACGCCAGGCGATGCGGATCCTGGCCGGCATCCGTACCGACTGATCACCTCCACGACCATTGGCGGGTGGTTCATGGCACCGAAGGGTGATTCAGCGCCGCCTCGACGATTCGGATCGCCTCGGTGGCGTCGATTCCGACGCTGGCGATGACCGCCGCGTAGTCACGGGCGGCGCGGCGGGCCTGCTCAAGGGAGTGCTCGCCGGCGGCGGAGACGAACGAGCCGGCCCGCCCGTGGGTCTCGATCAGCCCGGCCTCCTCCAGTTCCCGGTACGCCCGGCCGACGGTGTTCACGGCGAGGCCGAGGTCGGCGGCGAGCCGGCGGATCGTCGGCAGTCTCGTGCCGACGGCGAGCGAGCGGTCCTGGATCTGCCTCGCGAGCTGGGCTCTGAGTTGCTCGTACGGCGGCGTCGGCGAGGCCGCGTCGATGACGATCATCGGATGGCCATGGCCCGCCGTGCCGCCGTCCCAACATCCGCAGTCCGCATCTCGACAAGGTAGAGCGCGGCGACGCCGGCCACCACGAGCCCCACCGAGACGGCGTTCCACCAGCCGAGCGATTCCCCGGACAGGAGGATGGCCGGCAGCGACCACACCAGGCTCGGTGTGACGAGGGCGCGGGTGTCTTCGACCCGCATGATGACATCGGCCGTGAGTGACGTCTCGTCCTCGGCCACGGCCGGGCTCGCCAGGATCTGGCGCAGTTGCATGATGATGCCGGCGCCGGAGCCGGCGAGGCTGATCAGCACGACGATCGCCCCGTACCGCAGGCTGGAGTCCGAGACCGGCAGCACGCTCACCGCGAGGAGCCCCGCGCCGCTGAACGTGGCAACAGTGAAGACGGCGTGCGGCCGGCCGAGCACCGCTGGCCAGCCGAGCTCGACCGGGTGGGCCACCCGTCGGGACAGTTGCGCGCCGGCCCGCAGGTCGACGCGCCGCACCCACCAGCCGAGCAGCCACTGCCCCACCAGCAACCCGACCACCAACGCCGTCAGCACCAGCACCGGCAGCCAGGAGGACGCGTCGTCGGCGAGCCGCCCCAGCACGTGCGTCAGTGCCGCACCGAGCAGGAATACGGCCAGGAGGAAGCTGCCGGCAGCCTTGGCACGCGAGCGTGCCGCCAGCCGCGCCGCGATCAGCGGGGTCGGCTCCGCGTCGGCCAGGCCGTGCCGGGCCAGCCACCGCCCGGCCTCCGTGTGATCCGCCTCGCGCATGACACCACCTCCGGACGTCCCAAGCATTGTCTCAACAAGATGAGTCATAACATGCGACAATGTCAACCCGGGGTGTCCGGATAATCAGAAGGTCTCGATCGCCCGACCTGGAGGTCCCCATGCGCGTCATCCGCATTCTGCCCAACCTTCCGGTGGCCGACGTCAGCGCCGCGAAGGGCTTCTACACCGACTTTCTCGGTTTGAGCACCGAGGCGTTCAACCTGGGTTGGGTGGCTCGCTACACCTCGTCCGACCCCGACGTGGCCGTGCAGCTCGTCTCCGGCGACGCGTCCGCACCCGAGGACTCGGTCATCAGCGCCCAGGTGGACGACGTGGACGGCGCCTACGCCGAGGCACAGCGGCTCGGCTACGACATCGTGCACCCGCTGACCACCGAGCCGTGGGGCGTGCGCAGGTTCTTCGTCCGCGCCCCGGACGGCAACGTCATCAACGTGGCGGCGCACCGCCCCTGAAGCGGTGCCGACAATCCCGAGGGATTGACCCTCACCGACGCCCGAAGTTAACTGCACATCAACGAAGTGGATCGATGTTCACCGGAGTGCCGCCGACGCGGCACGGGTGGCACCGCTCCGCGTCGTCTCGACATCGCCCTCGTTTCGGCGGACGTGGGCATACCGGGGCACTTCCCGGCGTGCGAGACCCGCATCCGCACGACGATCCAGAGGAGATCGTGTCGGTGAAGATGACGCCGCCGCTACAAATCGCGCTCGCTGGCCCTGCCCGCGTACGGCTACTCGCTGTGGGAGCTGGAGGTGTACGGCAGCTGAACGACCGAGCTCGACCCGGTCGTGCGGAATTGCCGGCACGCGACCGTTGCCCCGTCGACGCGGGTGGACCGCACCGACGGGACAACGCCTCTCGGGGCCTCGCTACCCCTTGGCGATCCTGATCGTCGCGGTGCGGTAGTTGTTGCGCTTGTCGTTCTTCGTCGGGTCGTAGTTCTTCTCGATGTTGCCGGCGCTGTCGACCGAGAACCAGCGGAACGTCGTCGTCTCGGTCAGGTGGAACACCTGCCCCGGCTCACGGAACTCGGTCGCCGCGTAGCGGGGCGACTCGAGCGTGGGCCGGCTGCCGTCGGTCGTGTAGTAGATGGTGGCCGGCTCGCTGGTCTCGAAGTGCACGTCGACCGGCCCGGAGTAGCGCCCCGCGCCGGGGACCAGCTGGGACGTCGGGTTCTTGTTGTCCCGGCCCCAGTCCGCCGCGACCCGGAACATCTCCATGATCCCGTTGGCGTACTCCATCGTCTCGGCGTGGCCGCTGACGAGGTCGGGGTTTCCCACCCAATCCGGTTGGAACGAACCGCCCTGCCAGTCGCCGGTGACCGGGTTGTAGACCGAGCCGCCGACCTCCCAGCCGAACGCGTAGATGCCGTAGGTGTGGTACAGGTCCTCGCGCACGTTGCCCGCCGAGGAGTAGAGGACGTCCGACGAGCCGCCGACGTTCTCCGGCGTGACGACGGTCTCCCGGTACGCCTTGACCTGCGACAGGATCCGGGCGGCGGACTGCCAGTAGAACGCCTCGTCACCCAGCGGCGGACGCGGCGTGGTGATCCGACCGTCCGCGATGTAGGCGCCTGGCTGCCAGAAGAGCTGACCGCCGTTGGAGTGCACCGACATCATGAACTTGATGTTCTTGTACTTCTCGACCAGCCAGATGATGTTTTTCGACTCGGGCTCGGACAGCTCCGCCGGCCCCTGGTAGGTGTCGCTGACGCAGCTGGTCGACGCGCCCGCGTAGCCGTCGTGCCCCGAGCCGACCCGATAGTTCCGGTTCAGGTCGACGCCCCAGGAGTTGCGTCGACCCGGATCGGCGTTCGCGTCCGGGCAGTGGTTGGTCATGTTCCGGCGTTGGGAGGCGAAGTTGTAGAAGCTGTAGTTCGCCCCGTCCGGGTTGTTCGACAGGATGAAGAAGACATCGGTGTTCTCGACGATCCTCTTCGTCTCCCGATCGGACCGGTAGTTGTGCACCAGACGTTCGGCGGACTCCAGGCTCGTCGTCGCCGGCACCCACTCCCGGGCGTGGTCCTGCGCCTGGATCAGGACACCGGGCTTCTTACCGTCACGGTGCTTGCCGATCCGCAGGACCGGGATCGTGGCCGGGCCTCGCGGCACCTCGCCGGCCGGCGCGCCGACCCGCTTCTGGTCGAGGAAGTCGGTCAGCGCGACCGGCCCAGCCGTCGGTGCGACGACCCCGGAGCCCTCGTTGGTGCGGTACGGGTGCGCGCTGTCGATCAGCCCCGCGGACCGGGTCCGCAGAGCATCGGCCACCTCGGCGGCCGTGCTCTTCGGCGCACCGGAGGCGTCCGTGGCGAGCAGGACCCGGACCGCCTTGCCGGTGACCTCCACCGCGAGCGGGAGGTCCGGCTCGGGCCGGTCCACGAAATCCACAGTGATGTCGTTGCCACCCTGGTGGCCCCAGGCCGCCGAGGTGACGACCACCGCGGCCTGCCCGGTACCGCCGATCTGGGCCTGCGCCTTGCGCTGGTACCCGTTGGTCTGGTTCGGCAGGTAGACGATCTCGGCGATGTCCGGGTACTGCCGGGCAATCTCCTCGGCACGGCTGTAGAGCTGCTGCGGGTGCCGGTAGCCGTCCACGAAGTCCGACTTGTAGGACGGGCTCGCGGTCAGCGGTGGCGGGGCGTCCTCCAACCAGTTGGAGACAACACCCGTGGTGACACCACCGGTGGAACTCGTCACCCGGATCTTGGTGGGGCGTACGTCGAGCTTGAACAGGTTCCGGTGGAACATGTACTGCCCCGAGTCGACGAACCGGCTCATCGTCCGGGCGAAGCCGAACGGCGTGCCCTTGCCCGAATCGTTCTCCACCTGCATCCCGACGATCGGGTCCGCCTGCTGACCCTCGGTGGTGCGCGCCTCGACGTACAGGAAGCCCTGGCCCTTGGTGGTGAACCAGTCGGCGCGGACGACGCGTACCGTCGCCTGGTGGTTCGTTGGCTGGGCCGCCCGCGCGCCGGCCGCGCCGATGCCAATGCCGCCGTCGGCCTCGTCGCTCCAGGCAAAGCCCGCCTCGTCGCCGAGCACGTCGACGCCCATCGCGGTGAGTTCGGCGACCTGCTCGGCGGTCATTACCGCCTCGCCCTCGATGCCGTTCGGCACGCGCCGCAGGCCGTGTTCGAGGTCAAAGCCGGCCGCGGCCACCTTGTCCAGCATGTCCGCGCCGGTCAGCCTGATGTGGACGAGACGTACCTGCTGGGGTTGTTCGGCGGCGGCCGACGGCCCCGGCGGATCCGCGCCCGCAGGGCCGGTCGTCACGAGGATGCCGCCCACCAGGGTGGACAGCGCGAGAAGCGCGATGCGCCGTGGTGTACGCCGCATTCCCCCTCCTTCTACTTATGACGGTTGATTGCCGGCGGACCGGTCCGGTGAGCGTATGTGCGATCGCGCCGGCAGCGGCTCACGTCGATCGAATTTGAGCATTCCTTGAGGCGACGGCGGGCCGGTCCCCCGACAGAGGGAGCGCATCCCCTGCTGTCGGGGAGGACGGTTGGTCCGCAGCCCGCGATCGTTTGTCCATGGCTGTCGTTGCAAGACCAACCCGCGCAGGACGGTGGGTGCTGGCGTGCGCCGTGTTCGTCGTCGCCGCGGTGGCCCAGCGGCTCTACTGGATCGCCGGTGGCCGGTGGGGGTACACCGCCTGCGATCGCACCGATCTGGTCGATCCGACCGGTGGGTGCGGTGCGGAACAGGTCGTGGCGGTGCCGTTCTGGTCGGGGTGGGGAGCGGTGGGGGTCGGGGTCGCCCTCGCGGTGGTGCTCGCGTGCGCGGTCCGGTTTCCCGGGAGCTGGGCGAGCACCGGTAGCTGGGCTGCGGCCGCGCTGCTCCTGGTGGTCGCGTTCCCGCTGCACCTGGTCTTCGAGGTTCCTGCGGCGTTGGCGGGACGGCCCTCGGACTGGCGTGACCTCGGCGCCCGGCTCGCGCTGGTGGCCGGTGGCGTCCTGTTCGCCGGGCTCGCGAACGCATCAGGGCTCCGGCGCGGACCGGCGGCCGTCGGCTACCGGCCGGTGCCGCGGTGGACACGCCGCTGGGCGTACGTCGCCGTCGCGCTGCCCGTGGCCGGCTGGGCCGTACCCCACGCGCTGTGGGTGCTCGGCGTCCCGGTCGGCATCTCCCAGCGGGAACTGACCGACATCCAGCAGAATCTCTCCACGCAGACGGGGGTGGCGATCACACTCGTCCCGCCGCTCGCCGGCCTGCTCGTCCTCGGGTTGGTACAGCGGTGGGGACAGCTGTTTCCGCGCTGGGTGCCGGGACTGCACGGTCGGCAGGTCCCCCGGCGGCTGGCGGTGATCCCGGCCGCAGTGGTGGCGCTCACGCTGGTCACCTACGGCGTGCTGAGCATCGCTGTGCTCGTCGGCGAACTGCTCACCGGTGACACCCGCTGGTCCGACGTGTGGGACGGGTGGGCGGTCACCGCCACGCTGCTGGTGTTCCTCGGCTGGGGCGTGTCGTTGGCCGTCACCACCGTCGGCTACGCCCTCGCCACCTCGGCCCACCCCTCAATGACCGGCATCCCAGAATCGGAGCGTCCATGAGCCCCACTGACCCTGTCCACGTCTCGACCGGTGCTCCGCCTCAGTGGGCGGTCTGGGCCGCCTACGCCGTTCCGCTCTGCGTCCTGCCGTCCGCGCTCTGGCGACTGTCGTTGGTGTTCACCAACGATGGGGTCACACAGTGGTACATGATCTTCCTGTCCGCCCTGTCGATGGGGCTGGCGCTGTTGACACTCGGACTGGTGCACCGGTGGGGGCAGCGAGTTCCGCACTGGATACCCCGCCTCGGAGGCCGCCGCATACCGGCGCGCCCGGTCGTACGCGTCGCGCTGATCGGCGGCTGGTCGCTCGTCGCCATCTGCGTCTACTTCCTCCTGAACCAGAGGTTCCACTTCGTGCAGAGCACCTGGGTGGGCATCGGCGACGACGAACCGGTGCACCCGACTCCCGGCTGGGAGGTGCTCCGCTACTACGCCCCGATGCTCGGGTGGGGACCGCTCGTCATCGCCCTGGCCGCCGACTACGGCCGGCGCGCAGCGTGCTCGGGGCCGACTCGGCGCTGATCCGCCGACAGCGGCAGCGCCCGTGCTCAGAACGTGGCGATCGGGTTAACCGGGCTGCCGGAGGTGCCGGCGAAGCGGACCGGCGCGACTGCCAGCTGAAAGTCCCACTGGCCGAGCTCGGCTGCCGTCGTCGCGCACGCCTCCAGGTCGCAGTTGTCGAGCATCCACAGACCCATCGCGACGAGACTCACGGCGTGCACCGGCATCAGCACGTCGTCGTACCCCGACGGCTGCACGTCCTGTGGGGTGTCAGCGCCGATCAGCGCGACCCCCCGTTCATGCAGCCACGGCAGGCAGGACGCGTGCCAGCCGGCCTGGGTGAAACCGGTGGCCGCACCGTTCTCGTGCCGGAAGCGGCCATAGCCGGTCCGCAGGAGTACCGCGTCGCCGGGTCGCACCCGCACGCCCTGGCGACGCTCGGCCTCCTCGAGATCGTCGGGAAACACCCCGTGCCCCGGCTCCCACCACGGCACACCGCGGGCCGCCGCCACATCCAGCAGGACACCACGCGTGACGATCCCGTTCGCCGCCGCCGTCACGGCCGCCCACGCCGAGCCCGTCGCGGCGTCGACCAACGAGTGCGACCGCCCGTTGTACATCAGGCCGTCCCAGAAGATGTGGCACGGCGAGTCCAGGTGGGTGAGGGTGTTGCCGTGGAACGAGATGCCGAGCCGCTCGGACGAGAAGCCCCAGCGCCGGTCGGCGTGGAAGTGCTCCGGCATGTTCTCGGCGCCCGGCATGTCGGCGGCGCACGGGCACGTCGTCGTCGCCCGTTCCATGTCTCCCGGTACGGCAACCTCCCACCCGCAGGACACGCTCCTGCCGTGACGCACCGCCCGCGCCGCCGCCAGCCGGACGTCGCCCGTGATGTGGTTCAGCGTCCCGAGCTCGTCGTCGTCGCCCCACCGCCCCCAGTTGGACAGCGTGTCGAAGTACCCGAGCACGTCGTCCTGGGTCGGCATCGGCCGCCCTGCCGTCATCTCGCATCGACTCCTCTGGTCACGCGGTTTCGGGGCACCGCAGGTCAGGGTAGTCCGCGACTCGGGCGCACCTCCGGTCTCCGGTGCCACCGGCCAGGTGGTCCTCCTGGTGGTTGAGGAAGAAGACCAGCGAGCCATCTGCCGGTGGGCCGAAGCCGTCGACTCTCGGCCAGACGTCCGTCCGGGTCGGGGAGGTGGCGGGGGCGCCGACCCTCACCGGCCACACCAGAGGCACCCTGCCTTTGCTCTGCACCCGCCCACGCACCACGCACGGTCCGTGACTGGCGCGTGGGCGGGTGCAGAGCAAAGGGCGGATTCCGCGCGGCACACCGTACGGGCGGGTCGCTAACTCGGCTGAGGGACGAGACTTCGCTCTAGCGAGGGAGGCGGTCCGGATGTGCGACGGCGAACGGCGACGCCGGCCCCGACGCGGTTCGGCTTCGGGCGGCGGCCGGCGCGGACCTGGTGAGACGAGGGTGCCGCCGGGTCAGGACAGGCGAAGCTGCTCGCGGAACCAGGCCCGGTCGGGGTTCACCACAGCCTGATCGCCGAGCACGACGGTCGGTACGGTCTCGTTGCCGTCGGCTACCGCCCGGACGGCGGCGGCAGCGGCCGGGTCCTGCCAGATGTCCACCCAGTGCGCTCGGCGGGCGAGCCGGCCGAGGGAAAACCGGAGCTGGAGGCAGTAGCGACAGCCGGGACGCCAGTAGACGATCGGCCGGCCGTCCGACGCGCTGGCCCGCCGCGCCTCGGCGGCGCTCACCGGGCGGGGAAAGGCCCACGGCGACAGCAGCAGGGCCAACGCCAGGAAGACCAACAACTTGACGCCGCCAACGACGGACAGGCCATCGGCCAGTTGCGCCACCGCCACCAGCACACCGCACGCCGCCATCAGGATCGCCAGAACCCACCGTCGAAGCACGCCGAGCACACTACCTCCCGGTGCCGGGATGGCCACCGCCACCGTTCCAGCCAGGTCGGAGACCATCACGCCTTGACATGTATCGATGTTAACGCCAACATGAGGTCCGCTACCTGGAGGCAACGCCACCGCCACATTCCCAGCCCTTCGCGCTTCTGCCCCGTCCGGCCCGATGCCGTTGCCTGGCGTCAACCGGATCGGCTGCGGTGTCGCGGCGGTGTCACAGGTGCTGGTCAATGTCCGTTCCCAACTTGCGGAGGACAGATGCCGCTGCCACTCGCCCCTACCGACCCGATCGCCCGCCGAGCCGTCCGCCGGGGCTCTGTCGGCCGCGGTGGCCCCCGGCGTCTACGGTCGGTGCTGGCCGCGGTGTTGCTGGTGCTCGCCGGGTCGGCCGGCCTGCCCACGGCCGGGCCGGCGCACGCCGCACCGGCCGTCAGCTACACCAATCCACTGGTCAACCAGCGGGCCGACCCACACATCTTCCGGCACACCGACGGCTACTACTACCTGACCGCGACCGTGCCGCAGTACGACCGGATCGTGCTGCGCCGGGCGACCACCCTGCAGGGGTTGGCGACGGCGGCGGAGACGACCATCTGGAGCCGGCACACCAGCGGAGAGATGGGCGCCCATATCTGGGCGCCGGAGATCCATTTCATAAACAACCGGTGGTACGTCTACTTCGCCGCTGGCCGCACCGACGACGTGTGGCGGATCCGGATGTACGTCCTGGAGAACGCCAACGCCAATCCGCTGACCGGTTCGTGGACCGAACGCGGCCGGATCACCACGCCCTGGGACACCTTCAGCCTGGACGCCTCGACCTTCGTCGCCAACGGGGTGCGCTACCTGACCTGGGCACAGCAGGAACCGGGAATCTCCACCAACTCCAACGTCTACCTCGCCCGGATGGGTGCCAACCCGTGGCAGATCACCGGCACCGTGACCCGGCTCGTCGTGCCCACGTACGACTGGGAGACCCGCGGCTACCGGGTCGCCGAGGGACCGGCGGTGATCCAGCGCAACGGCCGCGTCTTCCTTACCTACTCGGCCAGTGCCACGGACGCCAACTACTGCCTCGGCATGCTGAGCGCCTCCGCCACCGCGAACCTGCTCGACGCGGCCTCGTGGAGCAAGAGCCCGTCACCGGTGTTCGCCAGCAACGCCGCCACCGGCCAGTACGGCCCCGGCCACAACTCGTTCACCGTCTCGGAGGACGGGCAGAGCGACATCCTGGCCTACCACGACCGCAACTACCGCGACATCAGCGGAGACCCGCTCAACGACCCGAACCGGCGGACCCGGCTGCAGAAGGTGTACTGGAACGCCGATGGCACGCCCAACTTCGGCATTCCGGTACCCGACGGGATCACCCCGGTCCGGCTGCGGTCGCACGACCAGTCCACCAGCTACATCCGGCACTACGACTACCGGGCCCGGCTGGAGCCGAACGTGACCAACCTGGCTGACTCGCAGTTCCGTATCGTCACCGGCCTCGCCGGCGGCGGGACGGTGTCGCTGGAGTCGACAAACTTCCCGGGCTACTACCTGCGGCACCGGGGCTACGCCCTGTACGTGGAACGCAACGACGGCTCGACGCTGTTCAGCGCCGACGCGAGCTTCCACCGCCGGTCCGGCCTGGCCGCCAGCGCCGGGCTCTCCCTGGAGGCCCAGAACTTCCCGGGCCGGTACGTGCGCCACCGCGACGGACTGCTCTACCTGGACGCGCTGACGTCGAGCGCCGAGCACCCCTCCGCCACCTTCCACCTGGAATAGAGGACCGCTGCCCTCCACCACCACTAGAACACCGTCCGGCGGCGGCACTCTCCGCCGGGGACGGCGGACGCCCTGGTGCTGGCCGTGATCACCACGTTGGTCGGCGCGCTCGGTGCCGTCCTGGTCAGCAACGTCACGCGGGTCAACTCGACATTGACCTGGTGTTGAGCGGCGCGTCGGGCCGGGCGGGTCCTGCGCATGCCGCGCACGGGCGGCGGTGGCGCAGCCGGTAGGCCGCCGCCGCCGCGGCCAACGCCGCACCCCAGACCGGCCACAGCAGGCTCGGCCCCATCGCCGCCCAGTTGCCCCTGCTGGGGTCGAGGTACAGGGCCCGCGCGAACATCAGCCCGGCCGAGGTGACCAGCAACGCCACGGTCATCGCCGGCACCATCACCGCCGCCACCGGCACCCGCCGTCCGCCCAACACCGGGATCCAGCGCGGGAAGACCTCCCCCCAGGGACGGATCAGCCCGATGGTCAGCACCGAGCCGATCAGGCCCATGCTCCCCATCGCCGCGCCGACCCACCAGATGCCCGGCATCTCCTGGTCCATCTCGCGCAGGTCGGCGGCACTGAAGCCGAACGGCACGCCGAGCGCCCACGCCCACCGGGTGGCCGCGTACAGCACGGGAGCGCCAGCCGCGATCCAGACCGCCACCGTGCCCCACCGCGCGGCGTCACGATCGCGACCGGTACGCCCGCACGCCCCGCAGGCGCCGGTGCGGGCCCGCCGGTGCGCGAGCGCGGCGAGGGCGAACAGCACCCCGCCGGCGATGCAGATGAACTGGTTGACGACCGGCCAGGGCACCTGGGACGCGAACGTCACGCCCTCCGGCCAGCCGAACGGCTTGCCCACCAGAAAGACCGGGAAGTGTCCGACCGCGACCAACGGCCGGTAGTCGGGAACGATGACCCCGAGGACGAGCGCGATCGCCCAGGCCACCGCCTCCAACGCGACACCGAGCCGTCCGGGCCAGATCCGCGCCGCGAGGAGCCCGGCCAGGACGGCGGCGGCCACGGCGGCAGCCGCGATCACCGGTGCGGCGCCCTCCTGGGTGACACCGCCGAGGATCGACATGCCCTTCTCGATGCCGGGGTCCGGGTCAGCGGCGCCGAACGGGAAGCCGGGCCCACCGGCCGCCCAGGACAGCGCGAGTATCGCGTACGCCAGCGCCCACAGCGCCGCGACAGCCGGCCAGGTCGCCACACGAAAGTGCACAGGTGTCGTCATACGAAGACCGTCGCCCCGGACGGCGGACCGGCACCATCTCCCGATCGGCAGGTTGTCCGGCGGGCAACCGTTGCTCTCTCTGCCGTCCGGCGGACTGCTCAACCATCGACCGGACGCCTACGCTGACCGGGTGACCTACCCGCCGGACGACGCGATCGGAGCGCTGGCGATCGTGCCCGCCCTGACCGCGGGCGGTGCCGTGCTCACCGCGGTGGTCGGCTGGCGACGCCGGGGCGTCCTGTCCGCCCGGGGTGGGATCGCGGCTGGCGTCGTCTCGCTGGTGGCCACCGCCGGCATGGTCACCACCCGGCCGGACTACGGTGCGCTGGCCGGAGTGGTCGGGCTCGCCGAGTGCGCGGCGCTGCTGCTGCTGGTCGCCGCCGCGACCCGGTGGGCCACGCCACGACAGGCCATCCCGGGTGTGGTCGTCGCGGCGCTGGCGGTGGCCGTGTGCGTGCTGCGGTTCCTGCCCTCCGACTCGCTCCTCGACGCGGTCGGCGCCTGCGCGCTGTGGTCTATCGGGCCGCTCGCCGCGGTCGTGGTCGGCGGATACGCCCGGCTCGCCGAAGACCGCCGGATCCGATCGGTCGCCGCCGCGCAGCACGCCCAGCGCGTCGCCCTCTCCCGGGAACTGCACGACTTCGTCGCGCACGACGTCAGCGGCATCGTCGCGCTGGCGCAGGCCGCCCGGTTCGTCGCCGACACCGACCCGGGCCGGGCGCTGGAGGCCCTCGCCCGCATCGAGGCCGCCGGCCTGCAGGCCCTCCAGACGATGGACCGTACCGTGCACATGCTGCGGCACCTGTCCGATCAGCCGGACGCACCCGCCGCCGCGACCCCCGGCCTCGCCGACCTGCCCGCGCTGCTCACGCGCTTCAACGACACGGTACGCGTCGACGCCGACCTCGATCCGGACCTCGTGGCCGTCGTGCCACCGGAGGTCGGCGCGACGGCGTTCCGGCTGGTGACCGAGGCGCTGACCAACGTACGCCGGCACGCGCCCACGGCCACCACCGTCGAAGCGACGGTACGCCGGACGTCCGGGTCCGCGCTCGCGGTGACCGTCACCAACGACGGCCCGGCGCACCGCCAACCAGCGCGACCGATGCCGGGCAGCGCGTCCGGCCTCGCCGACCTCCAGGAGCGGATAAACCTTCTCGGTGGCTCCCTCAGCGCGGGCGCGTACGGCGACGGCTGGCGGGTCGCCGCCGTCCTGCCACTGGGGTCCAGATGAGCATCCGCATCCTCGTCGTCGACGACCAGGAGAACGTCCGCATCGGCTTCCGGCTCGTCCTCGACAGCCAACCCGACATGACTGTGGTGGGGGAAGCCGCCAACGGCACCACGGGGCTGGAGCTGGCGCAGCACCTCCGCCCCGACGTGGTCCTCGCGGACATCCGGATGCCCGGGATCGACGGACTGGAGCTGACCCGGCGAATGGCTGGAACCGGGCCGCGCGTGATCGTCGTGACGACGTTCGACCTGGACGACTACGTGACCACCGCGTTGCGGGACGGCGCCTGCGGATTCCTGCTCAAACGATCGGGACCGGCGCTGCTGGTCGAGGCGGTCCGGTCCGCGATGGCCGGCGACACACTGATCAGTCCACAGCTGACCATTCGACTGCTGCGCCGGCTTCCCCCCGCACCGTCGACCGTGGCCGACCCCCATGCGCTGACCGTCCGGGAACGCGAGGTCGCCCGGTCGGTGGCCCGTGGCAGCACCAACGCCGAGATCGCCGCCGAACTGGCGATCTCGGCCGGCACGGTGAAGACACACATTGCCAACATCCAGGCGAAGCTCGGCGCACGCAACCGGGTCGGCATCGCGGCCTGGGCGTGGTCGACCGGCCAGGCCGGGTGAGGTGGCAGCAGCGGGTCGTCAGTCGGTGATCACCGGCCAGGCGTACGCGAGCAGGGCGCAGGCGGCGCCCAGCAGAGCCAGCGAGACACCGCGAGTCCGCAGCGGCAGGGCGGCGAGCACGAGCAGGATGACAGCGACGACGTACATGGTGGGACTCACACGGGCAACCATCGACGGCGATAGCCGGTATCGTCAGCGGCGGCTCGCCGCTGCCGTGTCGACCGGCACGCACGGGCCGGAAGTTGTTCTGCCCCAACGGTTTCAGGGCCGCGTGCCCCGGCGTCGATACGGACGCCGCACCTCTCGGCGGAGGAACGCCGGGCACCGTTGGTGGCACCGCGCCCACACAGGACGGAAAACACATGCGACGAATCCTCACCGCGCTGCTGACGACCGCGGCGGCGGTCATCCTGGTCCCCGGTACGGCGTCCGCCTCGCCCGCCGAGCCGACGCAGTCGTGCGGACCGATCCAGCTGACCGGCAGCCTCACCCTGCCGGAGCCTGGCACCGTGATCCGCCAGTCGGTCTCCATCGGCGACGACTGCCAGGTCGTCACCGGGCGGGCCCAGGTCGTCGCCGCGCCGACCGGCCGGACGCGACTCGCCGCCGCGCCCTACCACACCTACTCCGAGATGTACGACTGCTGTGGCATCGTCATGTCGGCGCTCTACACCGACAGCACCAGGACCACGTCGGGCGGACAGGTGACGTCGTCGTCCACCACGTTCTCCACCCGCGTCAACCGCGAGCCGTGGAACGCCGGATGGTCGGTGCGCACCGCCACCAGCAGTGGCGGGTGCGCCTCCTCCTGCCCGTCCGCCGTGTACGACCACCACGCCGAGTTCTCCTACCAGGGGATCTTCGACCCCACCGGCGACTGGTACTACAACATCCACGACTCCAAGGTCGTGCTCAACGGTGACGGCACGGCCACCTGCCAGCAGACCGTGAACCTACGGCACACCTTCATCGGGTGGAACTGGGTGCACGGCTGCGGCTGACCGCCGCCGTGGCGCCAATCCCACCGGTCAGGCGCGTGGCTCGACAATGGCTGTCGCCCACCAGAAAATTCCGAATGGCCCTCATGAGAGCGCGCCCGACAGGAGTAATTTGAGTGATATTTCCGCACGGCCGGATTGTCGACGGGGTTCCCAGGTGGGTGGTGTGGTGCGCTTACGCGGTCCCTCTCACGGTCCTTCCCTCCGGCATCTGGCGCATCGCTCTCGTCGCGGCGGGCGTCCATCTCATGGAGGAGACGCCGGCACCCGGAGGACGTGGTCCGGTGGTGTGGGACGGCCCGGTGTACGTGATAACCCTCAGTATCGTCAGCGAACTGCTCGCACTACTGACGGTTGGCCTGGTCGCGGTCTGGGGTGAGGTCGTCCCACGCTGGGTCCCCGGTCTCGGCGGGCGGCGCATACCGGTGCTCGCTGCGGTCGTACCGGCCGCGATCGGCGCCACGATCTGCACCGTCCTGTGGCCGTACGCCTTCCTGATGCTGGTCCTAGGGCAGAAGCTGAACGGCGACCCGGGGGTCATGCAGTTCAGCGACTGGCAGGCGGTGGCCTTCTGGGGCACCTATCTACCGCTCGTACTGTGGGGACCGCTGGTGTGGATCTGCACTGTCCACTACTGGCGGCGCCGCACGTCCGCGCGACGGTCCGCATCAGCGCCGGCCGACACGGCAGCCCCTGTCTGAGCCGGCGGGACGGTCGCCCTCACCGATGCCCCGGATCGGTGCGGGTCGACTGTCCGGCGGTGATCTGGTCCAGCAATGTCTGCGCAGCGGCGCGGCCCGCATGCTGACCGTGCCGCTCGCACACCGCGATGGCCTCGCGGCAGGTCTGCTCGGCTTCGGCGACCGCACCCTCGGCCAGTTGGATCGCGGCGAGGCGTCGCAGGACGGTGCCGTGGTGCAGCCAGAACTTGCGCCGCCGCACCAGGGCGTCGGCCTCCATGACGTGGCCCCGGGCCGAGGCCAACTCGCCCAGCTCGCGTTCGGCGGCGGCCAGTTGCAGCAGCGCCTCGATCTCCCCGTTGAGGTAGTCGATCTCGACGGCGAGTGTCCGGGCCTGGAGGCCACAGCGCCGGGCGCCCTGCGGGTCCTGTTGCGCCCACAGACACGCGGCGAGGGCGTTGAGCGCCTCCGCCTCGGTACGGCGGTGGTTGATCGTGCGCGCCACCTGGAGCGCCTCCTCGGCGAACCGCCGGGCCAACGCGAAGTTTCCCAGGTCGAAGTGGGTGCCGGAGATGGCCACGGCGGTCCGGCCCTCGCCGAGACGCGAGCCGAGCCCCCGGAACTGGGCGAGCGTGCCCAGTAGGTGCCCGAGCGCCTCCGCCGCGCGCCCCTGTTCGCGGTAGGTGCCGCCGAGGTCCAGCCGGACGCCGACGACCGAGTACTCCCGGCCGAGCTTCGTACCGGATTCGGCCGCCTCGGTGAGCAACTGCGCGCTGCGGGCCAACTCGCCCTGGTACCGGTAGGCGATACCGAGCCCGTGCGCGGCGGCGACCTCGTAGAAGGCGGACACCGGCGCGGTGTTCAACTCCCGGATCCGCTCGAAGCTCTGCACCGCGACGTCGAGCTGGCCGATCCACAACGCGGCCATGCCGAGCGCGTTCACGCACACCACCTGGTACTGCCGGTCGCCGAGGCGTTGGTAGAGCTCGGCGGCCCGATTGAGGTGGTCGACGCCGAGTTGCTGCCGCCCTGCGGTGATGTACGCGTGCCCCAGGCTGAGCCGCATGATGGCCTCGCCCTGCTCGTTGGCCGCACGCAGCGCGGCCTTGAGCCCCAGCCGGGTGACCGCGATCCACTCGGTGTACCGCTCGGTCAGCGCCAGCGGTGAGGTCAGCGCGTCGCCGAGGTGCCAGGCGGACTCCAGCGGCCCGAAGGAGGCCGCGTACGCCACCGCCGAGTGCAGGTTGTCGCGTTCGTCGTCGATCCAGGCGACCGCCTCGGCGCGGTCGGCGAATGCCGGTGGTGGCACCGAGGTCGAGCTGGGCGGCAGCCGGGGCATCGGCCGGTGGGGTTCGATGACCCGGGACGCGGCGCTTGTCGCGTGGGCGAAGAAGTCGAGGTCGCGACGGATGGTCGCGGTCTGCTCGGCTTCGCTCTCCTCGGCGCGGACGCGCTGCACGGCGTACACCCGAAGCAGGTCGTGCAGGCGGTAGCGACCGCCGGAGCCCTCGACGAGGTTGGCGGCGGCCAGACTGCCGAGCATGGCGCTGGCCTCGCCCAACGACGCGTCCAGCAGCGCGGCGGCGGTGTGCGCGGTGAAGGACGGCCCGGGGTGCAGGCCGAGCAGGCGGAACCAGCGCTGCTGCTCGGCCGGCAGCGCGTTGTACGAGTGCTCGAACGTCGCGCGCACCGCGCTGTGCCGGTCACCCTCCAGGGAGAACACCGACAGCCGGTCGTCACCGTCGAGCTGGGCCACATAGCTCTCGACGGACTCGTGCGGACGGGCTGCCACCATGGCGCCGGCGATCCGCAGGGCGAGCGGTAGGAAACCGCAGAGCTGCGCCAACCGGCGCACCGCCGCCGCCTCCGCGCCCGCCCGGTCCGCCCCGATCATGCTCGCCAGCAGATCCTCGGCCGCACGCTCGCGCAGCGGGTCGAGGTTGAACCGGCGGGCGCCCTGCATGGCGGTCAGCCCTTGCATGTGCGCACGGCTGGTGATGAGGACCGCGCACTTGCTGGTGGCCGGCAGAAGCGGGCGGACCTGCTCCGGGTTGCGCGCGTTGTCCAGGACGATGAGCACACGCTTGTCGGCGAGCAGCGAGCGGTAGAGCATGATCTGCTCGTCGAGGTCGAGCGGAATGGTGTCGGCCGCCGCGCCGAGGCCCCGCAGCAGGCGCGGCAACAGCTCACCCGGGTTCAGGGCCGGGCCGACCCCGAAGCCGTGCAGGTCGGCGAAGAGCTGCCCGTCCGGGAAGTGTTCCCGCACCGCGTGACCGACGTGCACCGCCAGGGCGGACTTGCCAACCGCCGGCATTCCGGACAACACCACGATCGGTGGAGCGGCGACGTCCCGATCGGGGACGAGGATGTCGGCCACCGTGGCGGCCAGATGGCGACGGCCGACGAAGTCGACGACATCGGGGGGCAGCTGGGACGGCGCCACAGTGGGGCGGGCGCTCACCGGTTGCCGGACCGGTGCCGGCTCCGCCAGACCGGGATCGCGATTGAGCACCCGCTGGTACAGCCGTTGCAGCTCCGCGCCGGGGTCGATGCCGGTCTCGGCGGCGAGGACGCCGCGCGCCTCGTGGTAGGCGGCCAGCGCGTCAGCGTTGCGACCGTCCCGGTACAACGCCAGGATCAACTGCGACCAGAAGCCCTCGTGCAACGGATGTTCGCCGGTGAGCTGCCGGAGCCTGCTGATCACCTCGGCATGCGCGCCTCGTTGCAGGTCGGCATCGATGCCGCGCTCGACGGCGGCCAGGCGCTCCTCGGCCAAGCCGCTCAGCTCGTACCGCTGAAGGTAATCGGAGGAGACGTCGGCCAGCGGGGTCCCCCGCCACAGCAGCAACGCCTTTCTCAGCACCTCGGACTTCGTCACCGGGTCGTCGGCGCGGCCGAAACGCTCCGCCTCGGCGACGAGCGCCCGAAACTGGTGGAGATCGACGTGCTCGCGGTCGACCGCCAATCGATAACCGTTGGCCGTCGTCGCGATGACCTCCTCGCCGAGGAGCCGCCGCAGACGCCGGACATAATTGTGCACCGCGGCCTTAGGATCAACAGGAAGGTCCTCGTCCCAGAGAGCCGCGTACAACTCGGCCAGCGACACCGCACTGCCGGCCCGTAGGGCCAATAGGGCGATGAGCGCACGCTGCTTCGAAGCCCGGACGACAATCAGCTCGCCCCCGTCGCGGATCTCGAGCGGCCCCAAGACCCCGAATCGCAGATCCATATTCCCCCGCCGTCGACGTCGTCTAACGCTGTGGATGGACGACGGCACGATCTTAGCCACTCGGGATAAGCGCCGGGTACCCGTAGCGATCATGATCGGCTACGCGACGTCCCGCCGCCGAGCCGTCGAAGCATGGATCGAATGCTCTAAACCCCCCTGGACAATCAGCGAGCGGACAGTTCCACTCATATCTGTGAGGTTCCGCCGCATAGTGTTCCGGGGTGACGCGCGAGGTTCCGCGATGCCGCCGGCAGTTCTGCGGCACATCGTCGCCGACGAAGCGCCGCAGATCAGACACCTCGACGAGCGCCCGGTGGCCGTCGGCGCGCTGGCGCAGGTGCATCGCGCGGTCTGGCCGGACGGCCGCGCGGTGGCGGTCAAGGTGCAACACCCCGATGCCCCTACCGCGCTGCGCGACGAGCTCGACCGCGTACGACTCAGCTTCCACGCGCTACACCTGGTCTTTCCCGGTCAGCCGATAGCACCGCTGTGGGCCGAGTTCCACAGCGATGCCGTGACCGAACTGGACTGTGCCGCTGAGGCGGAGCACCAGAGCGCCTTCGCGGCGGCGTACCGCGGAGACGCGAAAATTCTCGTCCCGGACGTCCGCCACGTCGGCAGGCGGCTGCTCGTGACGGACTGGGTGGAGGGTGAGCCGCTCACCGAGATCATCGCGGCCGGCGACCGGCGGCGGTGCGACGACGTCGCGCACCGGATGACGACCTTCCAGCTCAGCGCTCCGGCCCGGGTCGGCCTCGTGCACGCGGACCCCGCCAGCGACAACTTCCGGGTGCTGCCGGACGGCAGCCTCGCGGTGCTCGACTTCGGCGCCGTCGCGCCGTGCCCCGACGGGCTCCCCCGCGAATTCGGGCACCTGCTGCGCGCGATGCTCGACCGCGACGCGGAGCGGCTGGCCGAGACCCTGCGGACGTTGGGCGTGCTGACCGCGCCCGGCCAGATCGCCCCACACCGACTGCTGACCCTCGCCGAGTCCACTGTGCTGCCGGTGCTCGAACCCGGCTTCCGCTTCGACCGGCGCTGGCTGCGCCGGCAGGTAGGATCGCTGGCTCTCGGCGGTGGTCTGGCCGTCGCCCGCGAGGTTCGGTTGCCGCCGGGGCACCTGCCGCTGCTGCGCATGGTCGTGGGAACCGTGCACCTGTTCTGCCGGCTCAACGCCCACGCGGACTTCGCCGGGGCGCTCGCCACCTGGCTGCCCGGCTTCCAGGAGGCGTGAGCCGTCGGCGGGCCGGACCGCCGCGATAGCGGAACGATAGCGATCGGATCACCACGGTGGCAGAAGCTCGGGGAGCGAGGCGGTCAGCAAGGCCACGTTCGACCGACCCGCATCTACAAACCGGGGGATTGATCCAATGCACGAGCGGGAGTTGAGAGCATTCGTTGCCATCGTCGAGGCGGGCAGGATGGACTACGCCGCCACCTCACTCGGCTACTCACAGCCGGCGATCAGCTACCAGATCAAGTGCCTTGAGCAGCAGCTGGGGGCTCGGCTGTTCTTTCGGCACCCAGACGGCGCCCAGTTGACCCCGGAGGGCGCCATGGTGCTGCCCTCCGCACGGGCGGTCCTGGCTCTGCTGGACGGGATCAAGGAGGTGACCGGGCGGCAGAACCGGCCGGCCACCCTGGAGAAACTCCGGGTCGCCGGATGATGGTCGAGACCGTGCTGCCGGCCCCCTCCGCGGGGCCCACGCTGGCGAGGCACCTGGACGTACGTGCCTGCGTCGAATCCTTTGACGCGGCCCTCGCCTCGACGGTCCGCTCGACGCTGGCCGAGGTGGAGACCGAGTTGCGTCGACGGGTCGTCGCGCCCGGCGACCCGTGGTTGAGCGAGGCGGCCGGACACCTGCTCCGGGCCGGCGGCAAGCGGCTCCGCCCCCTGTTGGTGATTCTCGCCGCGCAGACGAGCCGCCCCGACCCGGCCCGGGTGCTGCGGGCCGCCATCGCCGTCGAACTGATGCACGTCGCCACGCTGCACCACGACGACGTGATGGACAACGCGACGCTGCGGCACGGAGTGCCGAGCGCGAACGCCCGGTGGGGAAACCGGCTGGCTGTCCTGGTCGGCGACCACCTCATGGCCGTCGCCTGCATGACGGCGCTCGAGGTCGACACGCACCTGGTGCGCCGACAGGGCTGGACGCTCACCAGGCTGGTGCGGGGTCAGGCCACGGAGGGGTTGGCGCTGCGCGCCGGCGAGGACGCCGTGGAGCAGTACCTACAGGTGGCGTCGGACAAGTCGGCGTCCCTCTTCGCCCTCTGCGGCTGGGCCGGCGCCGCCTGCGGCGACGCCGACGAGGCGGTGGCGGAGGCGCTCGGCCAGTACGGCGAGGCGCTCGGTGTCGCCTTCCAGATCTCCGACGACCTGCTCGACATCGTGGCCGACCCGGCCGCCTCGGGTAAGACCCGGGGCATCGACCTGCAGAAGGGGGTACGCACCCTGCCGATCCTGCACGCGCTGGCCGCCGGCGATCAGCACGCGGAGCGGCTCGACGAGATCCTGGCCAGGGGCGCGGTCGACGACCCCGCGCTGCGCCAGGAGGCGCTGGAGCTGTTGCGCACGTCGCCGGGACTGGAACGCAGCTACGAGGACCTGCGCAAGCACGCCGCCATCGCGGAGAACAGCCTGGCCCGGGTTCCGGAGGGGCCGGCCAGGGACGCGCTGCTGACCGTGTCCGACTTCGTCGTCCGACGGACGTACTGACAAGCCGACGAGATACATCAGCGACACTGGAGTGACGTAGATCACACGACACCGAATCTTCCCATTCGCGACTCATGTCCTTCCTGGGCACAGATAAAAATGTTGAATAACGCCAGCCCGGTGCACAGGGACCGGGGTCAATTGGCGCGACGCACGGCTGGCCAGGCCGCCCGGGTGACCGGGCGGCCCGGAATGCGTCACAGGTTGTTGCGGAGCCATCGCCGACCAATTAACCTTCGTGAGGATCGATCGATCGGCATGGCTGGCGGTCGACCAGCCCGACGACAACGGGGGGATTTCGAGGATGCTTCGCTCGACAAGATTGGCGATTCGCCGCGCGCCGGGTCCGGCCCTACCACCTCGCACTGGCTGTCCCCAGCGCCACTGAGTTCCGGAGCCACGCACGGGGGCTGATTCCCCGTGGCCGCTGGAGGAATTCTTCCGACACGCCCCGGCTGGCGTTCTTTCGTCACGCCGTTTCACCGCAGTCCCGCTCGCACTTTCAGCCTGCCCGACGCATTCAACCGCCGATGGCCGTCGCGATAAGCGGAGCTCGCACTTCATGAGATCAACGAAGACTTACCACGTCCGCGCCCAAATGCAGGCCGACTACGACGTCGTCTGCGCTGACAATATTCTGGACCCAGCAAGTGAAGAACTCGTCAACCGGGGAAGACGGCCTGGAAACCACGATCAACGCCGATTCGTCGTGCTGGATCGAGCAGTCGACGAATTCTATGGAAATAGTATACGAGCCTATTTCGAGCAGCATCACGTGGAGTGCCGCTATCTGGTGATGCCCGGCGGCGAACAACGCAAGGTGATGGACTCGGTACTGGCCGTCGCCGAGGCGCTCGACGACTTCGGCATCGACCGTCGCCGGGAGCCGGTCATCTCCATCGGCGGCGGAGTCCTGCTGGACCTGGTCGGCGTCGCCACCGCACTCTACCGACGGGGCCTGCCGCACGTGCGGGTGCCGACCACCCTGATCAGCCTCGTGGACGCGGCCATCGGCGCCAAGACCGGGGTCAACCACGGCGTGCACAAGAACCGCCTGGGCACCTTCCAGACACCGACCGCGGTGCTGCTGGACCGCCGGTTCCTCGCCACCCTCGACGAGCGGCACGTCCGCAACGGCGTGGCCGAGATAGTCAAGCTGGCGATCGTCCGGGACGAGCGGCTGTTCGAGCTGCTCGAAGAGGACGGTGACCGGCTGGTCGAGGAGAAACTCCAGGGCCGCTCGCCGGCTGGCGAGCGGGTCGCGACGGAGCTGGTGCACCACTCGGTGCAGGGCATGCTGGCCGAGCTGGCGCCGAACCTCTGGGAGAACAACCTCTACCGGCTTGTCGACTTCGGTCACTCGGTAGGCCCGACGATCGAGATGCTGGCCGGCGGCGACCTGCTGCACGGCGAGACCGTGGCGATCGACATGGCCCTGTTCACGACCGTGGCGGCGCGTCGCGGCCTCATCGAGGACAAGGACGCCCGGCGCATCCTCGAACTGCTGCACCGGTTCTCGCTGCCCACCGACCACGCCCTGCTCGACGACGACGTGCTGCGGCGCGCGATGGCGGACACCGTTCGCCACCGCGACGGGATGCAACGACTGCCCGTGCCGGTGGGCGTCGGCAAGGCCGCCTTCCTCAACGACGTCACGCAGGACGAACTCCGCTCCGCGCTGCGACACAACCGGGCGGAGGCCGTCAGCTGATGATCATCGCTGACGCGACGGCGCCGACCGAGGTCCACGGCGTACACGGTGCCGAGGGCACCTCCTGGTGGAAGTGCTTCGTCCGGGGCGCCGAGCTGGCCGGGGGGTGGGAGGCGGTCGAGTGGGCCCGTCTACCGCCCGGCGGGCTCAGCGGCGAGCACCTGCACACCCGCACCGAGGAGGTGTACATCCTGCTCACCGGCAGCGGTCAGATCCTCCTCAACGGCCGGTCCACGCCCGTCCGGGCCGGAGACGTCGTCCTCACCGGCATCGGCACCCGGCACGGACTACTCAACACCGGTCCGGCCACGCTCAGCTGGCTGGTGGTCGAGGTGCTGGGGCCGGACACCGCGGCCGTGTTCGGCCGTCCAATGGCCGGCGGCGCGTCCGCCGGACGATCGGAGAGGAACGCGGCCATGCCCGCTGCCCAGGTGTTCCACCTACAGGAACCCGGCGAGATCGACCCACGCGAGGTCCTCACCGGACCGCTGCGCCGGATAGCGCGCCAGCGACTCGCCCCGGCGCAGGCGGACACCGTCGTGGCGGACGGCAGCGAGTTCACGCTCTTCGTGATCGCCGGCTCCGGCACGATCGCGTCCGGCCCGGCATCCGCCCCGCTCGGGCCGGAGGTGTCCGTCACGCTGCCACTCGGCAGCACCGCCACGGTCACCGCCGGGCCGGACGGCCTGGAGCTGTTCTCCCTGGAGTTGCTCGTCCCGGACGGGGCTGCGGCGTGATCGTCGGCACCGGAGCCGCGCCCGCCCGCCAGCTGGGCGGATCCGGACCGGAGCGCCGGCTCCGCTGTCTGGCCCGGCGCGGCATGCTGCACAGCGAGTGCCAGGCGATCGACCACATCCGGCTGGCCGCCGGGGACCACCTCGACCTGACCGAGGCCGCCGGCCACGAGACGGCCTGGGTGGTGTGCCGGGGGCGGGCCCGCCTGACCGGTGAGCCGGGCGAGCTGACCGCCGGCGACGTGGTCGTGGTGCCGGTCGACGCACGGCCGAGTCTGACCGTCCTCACCGGCCCGGTGGAGCTGCTGCGGGTCGCCGTGCTGGCCGACGAGACCGCCCGTCGTCTGCCGCGAAGGAGGCCGGTGGCGTGATCACCAGCAGCCAGCCGGCCACCCGGTCGGCGTCCGGCACCTGGCCCGACGGCGCGATGAGCGCCACCGCTCTGGTGGGCCGGCACACCGTCGCCGAGATAACCCTTCCGGTGCCGTCGCCGGCGCCCGGGACGGTGCTCGTGCGCCCCCGCCACGTCGGACTCTGCGGGACGGACCTCGAGCTGTTCCACGGTGACTCCGGTTACCTGCGGTCCGGGCGCGCCCACTACCCGCACGTCTTCGGTCACGAATGGTGGGGCGAGGCGGTGGCGGTCGCCCCGGACGTGCGCGATCTCGCGCCCGGCGACCCGGTCGTCGGGCAGACCATGCTCCCCTGCGGCGGATGCGGCAGCTGCCTGCGCGGTCGCCGCCAGCAGTGTCGCCGGATGACCGAGGTCGGCCTGTACGGGCAGCAGGGTGCCACGGCCGACTACGTCCGGCTGCCCGCGCATGCCCTGCACCGCCTCCCGCCCAGCCTGGCCGAACCATGGGCGGTGCTCGTCGAGCCCGCGGTCACGGTGGTCGAGGCCCTCCGTCGGGCCGGGGCGACAGCGACCGACCGGGTGGCCGTCCTCGGCACCGGCACCATCGGGCTCCTCGCGGTGCAGTTGGCCCTTCGGGTGACCGCGACGGTGACGGCGCTCGGCGTGCAGCCGTCCGGACTGGACGCCGCCGCCCGGTACGGCGCCGTGCCGCACCTGGCCGGCGACGTACCGACGGGGGATTTCTCGCTCGTGATCGAGGCCTCCGGCGCGCCCGAGGCGTTCGCGCACGCCCTCGAGTTGGCCGAGCCCGGCGGCCGGGTCGCCCTGGTGGGCGTGGCGTACGAGCAGGTGGCCGTCACCCCCGGCGACCTGGCGCTGCGCGGGCTGTCCGTGCTCGGCGTCCAGCACGGCATCGACCACTACCCGGACGTGATCCGGCTCTTCGATCACGGGGTGCTCGACGGCGCGGGGCTGCTCACGTCCCCGGTGCCGCTCGGGCGGGTGGCCGACGCCTTCGCGATGCTCGCCGCCGACCGGGGCGCCCGCCCGAAGGTCGTCCTCGACCTCGACCGGCGAAAGGACGGGCCGGCGTGAACGTGCTGACGGGGACCGACGCCGGGACCGGGCGGCTGACCGGCCGGCACGGCCATGTCGAGGTGCGCCGGCTGGACCCCGGGGAGGCGCTGCCGGAGGGCGCGGCGGGCACCGAGTCCGCCGTGGTCGTCCTGTCCGGCACGCTGTCCGGCCTCGACCGGGGGGCCACACTGTTCCTCCCTCCGGGCGGCCCGGCCGACCTGACGGCGGGCCCGGAGGGGGCCGCGCTGCTGCTCGTACGGGCCGGGGGCGCCGAACGGCCGACGGTGGCGACGCCCCTCCCGGACGGCACCGACCACGTGTCGTCGGCGGTGCTCGCCGCCGGTGGCGGATTCTCCGACATGCGGGTGCGATGGCTCGTCTGCGGCTCCGCCGGGGGCAGCACCCGGTTGGTCGTGGCGACATCGACGTTCGCGCCGGACGGCCACCACGAACTGCATCGGCACCCGAGCGCCGAGGAGTTCTTCATGGTGCTCGACGGCAGCGGCGAGCACCTCACCGAGACCGGCGCGATCCGGCTCGGTCCGGGTGACGTGGTGCTGGTCGGGGCCGGTGAGTGGCACGGCTACCGGACCGACCCGGGTGTCACCACGACGACGGTCTACGGCTATCTCGGGGCGGCGAGCCTCGACGAGGCGGGATACGAGGTGCGCGCGTGACAAACCGGACAGTGATCGTGACCGGTGCGAGTTCCGGGATCGGCAGGGCGGCGGCACTGTGTCTCGCGGAGCGCGGCTTCGACGTCGGTATTGGCTACAACAGCGGTCGGGCCGCCGCCGAGGAGGTCGCCGCGACGATCGGCGCGCTCGGGCGGCGCGCGGTCCCCTTCGCGCTGGACCACCGCGACCCGGGCGCGGCGGCGGCGGCCGTGGTCGCCGCCGCCGAGGAGCTGGGCGGGCTCGACGGCTTCGTCAACAACGCCGCGGTCAACCGGCGCTCCGCCTTCCTGGACGAGACCGTCGACGAGTGGAACGAGCTGCTGACCGTCGACCTCACCGGCCCGTTCGCCTGCGCCCAGGCCGCCGCGCGCGTGCTCGTCGCGCAGGGGCGTGGTGGACGCATCGTGAACGTCAGCTCGGTGCACGACTCGGTGCCGATCCGGGGCGGCTCGGCGTACTGCGCCGCCAAGGGTGGCCTGCTGATGCTGACCCGGGTGATGGCGCTGGAGCTGGCCGAGCACGGCATCGCCGTCACCGCGATCAGCCCCGGCGAGACGGCAACGCCGATGAACGGCGTACCCGACGACGTGGACGCCGCCGAGATCGAGCGTCCGGCCATCCCGGTCGGCCGGCCTGGACGCGCCCGGGAGGTGGCGGCCCTGGTGGCGTACCTGCTCGAGCCGGACGCGGCCTACGTGACCGGGACGGCCATCACGATCGACGGCGGCCTGACCCTGATGAGCGCCATCCCCAACCAGGAGTACGCACATGGCATCTGACGAACGCCACCCGATCGGCATCCCCGGCGCCCGCGCCGTGCACCATGTCGCCTACACCGTGCCCGACCTCGACCAGGCGGTCCGGTTCTTCGTCGACGTGATCGGCGCCGAGCTGGTCTACCAGCTCGACCGGGTCGCCGACCCGGACGGCGGCGACTGGATGACGCGCAAGCTGGCCGTGCACCCCGCGGCGGTCGCCCGGATCGCGATGCTGCGCCTCGGGCCGGTCACCAACCTGGAACTGTTCGAGTACGACAGCCCCGATCAGCGGCGGACGCTGCCGCGCAACAGCGACTGGGGCGGTCACCACCTGGCGATCCACGTCGACGACGTGGACCGGGCGGTGGCCTACCTCGAACAGCAGCCGGGCGTACGGTTCCTCGGCAAGCCGGAGACCATCGAGGACGGTCCGATCGCCGGCGACCGGTGGGTCTACTTCACCACGCCGTGGGGCATGCACCTGGAGCTGATCAACCTGCCGGCCGGGGCGCCCTTCGAGGAGGCGACCGACGCCCGCCTGTACCGGCCGGAACAACAGTGGACGAATCGATGAGCCGAACCGGGGCGGCCGGTCGCTCACCGGCCGCCGACCTCGCGCTGCTGGTCCGGTTGGGTCGACCGAAGTTCCTCCTGGAGAGCGTGCTGATGGTGACCTGCGGCGTCGCCGTGACGGTCTACCTGGGTCATCCGTTCCTGATCGGCCCGTGGTTGGTGGCCCAGGCGTTCGTCACCACGACGCACCTGATGACGCAGTACTGCAACGAGTACTTCGACCTGGAGGCGGACAGCGCGCACACCGGGCCCACCGCCTGGACCGGCGGCAGCCAGGTGCTCGCCCAGGGTCTGCTGCCCGCGTCGATCAGCCTGGCGGCCGCCTTCGTGCTGCTGTTCCTGTCCGTCGTCCAACTGGCGGTCATGCCCACCCTGGCCGCGAGGCTGCTGTGCGTGGCGATCGTGGCGTTGGCCTGGTTCTACACCGCGCCACCGATCCGGTTGAACTACCGGGCGCTCGGTGAGGTGACGACCGGGGGCGTGCTCATCCTGCTGTGCCCCGCGCTGGCCTGCCTGCTGCAGATCGGCACGCTGCCTCCGCTGCTGTTCGCCGTCACCACTCCCCTGTTCCTGGTCATGACGGCCCGGATGATCGTGATGAACTACTGCGACCGGGACTCGGACCGGTCGGTCGGCAAGCGGACCCTGCCGAACACGCTCGGCCCCCGACGGGCCGCCTGGCTGTTCACCGCGTTGCAGGCGACCGCGTACGTCCTCCTCGTCGCGGTCACCGCCGCCGGGGTCCTGCCGCTCGCGGTGGGTGTCGCGCTGCTGGCGACCGCCCCGTGGGCCGTCCTGCTCTGCCAGCGCCTTCTCGGCGCGCCCCCGTCGGTCGACGACGCGTCGGGCGGCAACCGGCTGGCGGGCGCCGCGACGGTGCACGCGGCGGCCACTGGTTACGTCGCGCCAGCCGCTCTCGTGGCCGCAGCCGCGGTCCGCCACGGGTTCACCGAGGCGGTGCTCGGCGCTCTCCTGCCGTTGGCGATCTACACGGTGTTGTTCGTGGCGCAGTGGCTCAGCGAGCACCGCGCCGCGTCCCCCCAGCGAATGACGGAGGTGTCTCGCGCATGAACTCGTCGATCCTGGCGGCTCTGCCACCGGTCCTGGATCCCCGCCAGCACGCCGACGCGCTGGTCCCGACCATCGCCTTCGGCGTGGTGGGCATCTGCACCTTCACGGTCTACATCATGATGTTGCGCCGTCAGATCATCGAGAAGGTCCCGGCGATCCCCGTGTTGGCGTTGTGCGCCAACATCTCGTGGGAGATCACCTACGCCTTCATCTACCCGATCTACCCGCAGATGCGGATCACCCTCTACTTCTGGATCCCGCTCAACCTGGTGATCCTCTTCCTGGCGGTCCGCTACGGCCGGCGCGACTTCCCCTCCCTGTCCCGTACCGCCTACGGCTGGCTGATCGCCGGGTGGAGCCTGTTCGCCCTGACGTTCATGCCACTGGCGACCCGCGAGTTCGACGACCGGTTGGGCGTCTACACGACGGTGTTCGTCGTCGTGTTCATGGACGCCGCGTTCGTCGTCATGCTGTGGAACCGACAGTCCACGATCGGCCAGACCATGTACATCGCCATCCTCAAGATGGTCGTGGACGTCTCCGGCGCGGTGGGCCTGATCATCTGGTTCCCGGACCGGTGGCTGCTGCATCAGATGATCGCGGCCGAGGTGGTACTCGGCGCGCTGTACATCGTGCTGCTCTACCGGCGCTTCCGAGCGGAGGGCGCCTCACCGTGGCGCAAGATCTGACCGGTGGGCCGGGTCGCCGCGCCACCCCGCATCCCGGTCGAGCCGCCCGCTCGTCGCCACACCGGCACCGGTCGGGAGCCGCGGACCCTTCGCACGGCACCGAGTCCGGTGATCCCCTCACCTCGGGACGGAAAGCCACCGCTTCCGGCCCGGGTTCCAGCGAACGAAAGATGACCCCGATGAGAATCCGCACGCTCGTACTGGTGACGGCCGCGACCGCGATCCTGACCGGATGCACGGGAAAGTCGGAGTCGGGCGGCGGCGACGGCGCGACACCGCGCGCCGGCGGCACCCTCACCTTCGCGACGGACACCGACCCCGGCTGTCTCGACCCGCACCAGTCTCCGGCGGCGGCCGCGCTGCTCACCGGCCGCGGCGTGGTCGACTCCCTGGTGGCCCAGGACCCGCGCACCGGTGACGTCGTCCCCTGGCTGGCCGAGTCCTGGAAGACCGACGAGCGGGCCACCACGTACACCTTCACGCTGCGCGGCGACGCGACCTTCAGCGACGGGGCGCCCGTCGACGGGGCCGCGGTGAAGGCGAACCTCGACCGGATCGTCGCGCCCGCGACCAAGTCGCTGCTGGCCGCCGGCTTCCTCGCCGGGTACGCGGGGACCACGGTGACCGCCGACCGCACGGTGGAGGTGCGGTTCAGCCAGCCGAACGCCGGGTTCCTCCAGGCCGCCACCACGGCGTTCCTCGGAATACAGTCACCCGGCTCGTTCGCCGCCGGACCGGCGGCCACCTGCCGCAAGATCGTGGGCAGCGGCCCGTTCACCGTGAGCGACTACGTCCCCCAGCAACGCGTGACGCTCGCCCGCCGGACCGGTTACCGGTGGGCGCCACGGACAGCCGCCCACCAGGGCGACGCCTTCCTGGAGAAGGTCGTCCTCACCATCGCGCCGGACAACGGCGTCCGCAGCGGCAGCCTGCGCAGCCGCCAGGTGGACGCGGCCGGCAACGTGACCCCCCGGGACGCTGTCGCGCTGGGCGAGGCCGGCTTCGACGTCCACCGGCGCGAGCAGGCCGGCATCGCGTACAGCCTGTTCATCAACGGCGCCAAGGCGCCCTGGACGGACGCGGCGCTGCGGCAGGCGGTGGCGCACGCGGTCGACCGCGCCCAGGTCGTCAAGACGCTCTACCAGGACCAGTACGCGCGGGCCACCAGCGTGCTCACCCCGACCACACCGGGCTACCGGGCGAGCGAGACCACCACGTCGGCCGCCGAGGCGAAGCGACTGCTCGACGCGGCCGGGTGGCGGGCCGGGTCCGACGGCATCCGCGCCAAGGACGGCCAACGGCTGACGCTGCGCTGGACGTACGTGTCGCCCGCGCGGGAGCAGCGCGACCTGTTGGCGCAGCTGGTGCAACAGCAGCTGCGGGCGGTCGGGGTGGAGGTGCTCCTCGACCCGGCACCGGCCGGTGACGTGATCCGCCGGCAGACCACCGGTGACTGGCAGATGGGCGACATCAGCTTCCTGCGCGCCGACGCCGACGTGTTGCGCACGGTTCTGCAGTCGTCAGCCGGCGGACGGCCCCCGATCGTCAACGACCCCACCCTCGCCGCCGCTCTCGCCGAGGGCGCCGGCACCCTCGACCCGGAGGTGCGGAAGACGAGCTACGCCCAGGCCCAGCAGCGGATCGCCGAGCAGGCGCTGGCCATCCCCGTCTACAACCCGACGTACCTGCTGGCGACGGGCGACCAGGTGCGGGCGGCGACGTTCGACGCCCAGGGCCTCCCTCAGTTCTACGACACCTGGCTGGACCACTGAATGAGCTGGATCCGGCGCGGTGACCGGGGCGGGATCCGCAGCACGATGGTGCGGCGGAGACTGTTCTCCGCCGTCACCGTGCTGATCGGCGTGGTGACCGTCGCCTTCGCCGTGGTTCACCTCATCCCCGGCGACCCGGTACAGACGATGCTGGGCGCCGGCGGCGCCTTCGTCGATCCGGCTCAGGAAGCCGCCCTGCGCCACGAACTCCGCCTGGACGGCCCGCTGCACGAGCAGTACTTCGCGTTCCTCGCCTCGGCGGCGCAGGGCGATTTCGGGACCTCGTTCCAGACCGGAGAGCCGGTCACCCAAATGATCGCCGAGGCGGCGCCGGCGAGCCTGTCGCTGGCCGGGGCCGCCCTGCTGCTCGGCGCGCTGATCGGCACCGGCATCGCCGTGCTCTCCCGGCTGACCAACTCACGCCTGCTCGCATCGGCGCTGGCGGTGTTGCCGGTGCTGGCGATGTCGCTGCCGGCGTACTGGGTGGCGGCGCTGCTGTTGCAGTTCTTCTCGTTCCGGCTCGGCCTGGTCCCGGCCCTGGGCGGGACGGGCATCCGAGGGCTCGTCCTGCCCGCCCTGACCATGTCGTTGCCCACCGCCGGGGTCGTCGCGCAGGTGCTCGCCTCCGGGTTGCGCGCGGCCGAACGCGAGTCGTACGTCCTCATGGCGCGGGCCAAGGGCGCCACCCGGTCACGGGTGGTCTTGCGGCACATGCTCCGCAACACCGCGCTGCCGGTGATCACACTGACCGGGACGACGGTGGGCAGCCTGCTCGGGGCGGCCGTCGTCACGGAGACGATCTTCGGGCGACCCGGCCTGGGCCGCCTGATCATCAGCGCGCTCAACGCGCACGACTACCCCGTGATCCAGGGTGTGGCCGCGGTGCTCGGCGCGACCATGATCCTGATCAGTCTGCTGGTGGACGTGCTGTTCACGTACCTCGATCCGCGGGTGATCTCGACGGCGGTCTGGCGATGACGCTGCTGGCGGTGCTTCAGCGCCGCGCCGGTCGGCCGGGACGGCGGACGCCACCGGTCACCGTGGTCGCGGCGGCCCTGATCCTGCTCGCCGGGCTGGCCTGCGTCGTGGCCCCCGGCCACCTGGCCCCCCACCCGCCCGACGCGGTGGCGCCCGAGGCGGCCCTGCTGCCGCCCGGCCTCGGTCATCCGCTGGGCACCGACGAACTGGGCCGTGACCTGCTCAGCCGGGTGATCCACGGCTCCCGCCTGTCGCTGCTGGTGGGGGCCGCCGCGACGGTGCTCGCCCTGCTGGCCGGCACCGCCATCGGCCTGGTCGCCGGCCTCTTCGGCGGCTTCATCGACTCGGTCCTGATGCGCGTTGTCGACGTCATGCTCTCCTTCCCCGCCCTGCTGCTCGCCCTCGGCGCGATCTCGGTGCTCGGCAGTTCCCCGACCCGGCTCGCCATCGCGGTGGGCGTCTCCAACGTCGCCACGTTCGCCCGGTTGATCCGGGGGGAGGTGCTACGGGTACGCGGGCTGGCGTACGTCACCGCGGCCACGGTGAACGGCGTGCGGCCCGCCGGGCTGCTGCTGCGGTACGTGGTGCCGAACGTCTGGGGTCCCGCGCTCGCCCTGGCGGTGCTGGGGTTCGGCGTCGCCATGCTGGAGTCGTCCTCGCTGAGCTTCCTGGGTTTCGGGCCCCGGCCACCGGCCGCCGACTGGGGGATGCTCGCCGCGGCCGGCCGGGACAACCTCGCCGACGCCTGGTGGCTGAGCACCTTCCCCGGTCTCGCCGTGGCCGTCACCGTGCTCGCCGCCACCGTCATCGGCAGGGCGGTCCAGGACCGACGGGGGATGCAGTGACCGCCGAGCCCCTGCTACGGATCCGCGGCCTCACCGTGTCGTACCCGGCGGTCGGTCGGGAGATCCTGACCGGCGTCGACCTCGACGCCCCGGCCGGGGCGACAGTGGCCGTCCTGGGCCCCTCCGGCGCCGGCAAGAGCACGCTGGTGGTGGCCATCGCCGGCCTGCTGCCGCCCGACACGCGGGTCAGCGGCGAGATCTGGTTCGACGGTATAGCCCTGCACGACCTCGACGAACGCGCCCGACGCCGGTTGCGGGGACGACACATCGCGATCATTCCGCAGGATCCGACAGTCGCCCTCAACCCGGTCCTTCCGATCGGGGTCCAGGTCGCCGAGGCACTGCTCGTGCACGGCATGGCCGGCCGCGCGAAGGCCGCCCGGCGGGCCGTGGAGCTGCTGCGGTCCGCCGGTCTGCCGGATCCCGAGACGGTGGCCGTCCGCTACCCGCACAACCTGTCCGGGGGCATGCGCCAGCGGGCCCTCGTCGCGTGCGCGCTGGCCGCCGAGCCCCGACTCGTGCTGGCCGACGAGCCGACCAGCGCGGTGGACGCGGTGTCCCAGGCCGGGGTGCTCGACGACCTGGCCAGCGTGACCACCGGCACGGGCCGCACGCTGATCCTGGTCACCCACGACATCGGTCTGGCGATGGAGCGCGCGGACTGGGGCATCGTGCTCGATCGGGGCCGCACGGTCGAGGCCGGCCCGATCGGGCGCCTGGCGAGCGCGCCGGAGCATCCGGTCACCCGGGCGCTCGTGGCCGCCGCGCCGCACTCGCGGACCGCCCGCCTGCGCCCGCGGGCCCACCCGGCAACCTCCGGTACGGCACGGGATCCGATCGGGGGCAGGCCGCTGCTGCGGCTGGAGCGGGTGAGCGTCGTCTACCGCCCCACCGGGCGACGCACCGAGCCGGTGCGGGCGCTGGTCGAGGTCGACGCCGAGGTGCGCCGAGGCGAGACCCTCGGGGTGGTCGGCGAGTCCGGGGCCGGCAAGTCCACGCTGGCGGCGCTCGCCCTGCGACTCGTCACACCCACCGCCGGGCGCGTGCTCTTCGACGGCGCGGAGGTGACCGGCCTCCGCGGCGCCGCCCTGCGCTCCTTCCGACGCCGGGCCCAACTGGTCTTCCAGGACGCGTACGCGGCGCTGAATCCGCAGATGAGGATCGGCACCGCGATCGCCGAGCCGCTGCGGGCGCTGCGCCTGGCCAACCGGGCGGATCGCCGGATCCGGGTCCGCGAGGCGGCCGACCTCGTCGGCCTGCCGACGTCCATCCTGGAGCGGCGTCCCCGGGAGTTGTCCGGCGGCGAATGCCAGCGGGTCGTCCTGGCCCGCGCGCTGGTGCTCCGGCCGGACCTGCTGATCTGCGACGAGCCCGCCTCGGCGCTCGACGCCGCCATGCAGGCCCAGGTGTTGCAACTGCTCGTGGACGTGCAGGGCGAACTCGATCTCGGATACCTGTTCATCTCGCACGACCTCGCCGCGGTCCGTCAGGTCGCCGACCGGGTTATGGTGCTGCGGCAGGGCCGGGTCGTCGAGCAGGGGGTGGCCAGCGAGGTGCTCGCTCATCCGGCGCATCCCTACACCGCAGCGCTCGTCGCGGCGACCCCCGGGCACCGGGCCACGCCGAAGCTTCCCATGCACCACGCGTCATCAGGAGGTACGTCAGCCATGTCGGTCAACCCACGCGCCGCCTCGCCGGTGGACTTCGAGCAGTTCGGGCCCTACCTGCCGAGGAACCGGGCCGGTGAACCGCTCCAGCGCAGCGAGCCGGCGTTCCGCGCGCGGATCACCGCGGACGGCTCCAGCGGCCACCCGGCCGAGCCCGGGCGGTACCACCTGTACGTGGCGGCCCCGTGCCCCTTCTCGCACCGATCCACGATCGTGCTGCACCTCAAGGGACTCCAGGACGTGGTGACGGTCTCGGTCGCCGACCCGCTGCGCGACGGGCGCGGGTGGGCGTTCCGCGAGGGGCCGGGACACGGCCTGGACGAGGTGAACGGCTTCGCGTTCCTCTCCGAGGCGTACCAGGCGACCGACCCCGACTACGACAGCCACGTCTCGGTGCCGGCGCTCTGGGACCGCCAGAGCGGCCGGATCGTCTGCAACGACTACCGGGTGCTCAGCACGGACCTGGCGACCGCGTTCGACAAGTACGCGACGAACGACGTCGACCTCTACCCGGAGGACCTGCGTCCCGAGATCGACGAACTTCACGAGTTCCTCTACACCCGGGTGCACGACGGGCCGTACCGGTGCGGCTTCGCGCGCGGCCAGGAGGCGTACGAGCACGAGGTCGCGCAACTGTTCGAGGCGCTCGACCAGCTCGACGAGCGGTTGCGGGACCAGCGGTACCTGTTCGGCGACCGGCTCACCGAGGCCGACATCCGGCTCTACGTCACGCTGGCGCGCTTCGACACCGTCTACTTCACGCACTTCAAGGCGAACCTGCGGCGGATCGCGGACTATCCCCGGCTGAGCACCTACTTCCGCGATCTCTACCAGCTGCCGGCCTTCCGGGACACCACCGACTTCGGCCAGATCAAGAACCATTACTTCCGGACGCACCCGTGGCTCAACCCGACCGGCATCGTCCCGGTCGGCCCCGCACTCGACAGCCTGTTGGGCGGCTGACCGTCGCCGGCTGATCCGGCCCCGGGGTGGGCCCCTTCAGCGCTTTCGATACGACCAGGCCACGATGGAGCACCGTTGATACGGTCGCCTCCAGCCCGCCATCGGCGCGGTGGCGAGAGTGGCCGAAACGCGAAGGGGCCTTCCTCTGGACGCGCGAACGACGGGTTCCCTGTACGCGGTCAGCGACCTGCACGTGTCGTACACCGACAACCGGGACCTGGTGGACCGACTCGAACCGGAGTCCGCCGACGACTGGCTGCTCGTCGGCGGAGACGTCGCCGACCTGTTCGCCGACGTCGAGCGCACGCTGCGGCTGCTGCGCAGCCGGTTCGGCACTGTCGTCTGGGCGCCGGGCAACCACGAGCTCTGGACCCATCCCAGCGATCCGGTGCAGTTGCGGGGCACCCGCCGTTACGAGGCGCTGGTCCGGATGTGCCAGGACAACGGCGTGCTCACCCCCGAGGACCCGTACCCGGTCTGGACCGGCCCGGACGGTCCGGTGGTGGTGGCGCCGCTGTTCCTGCTCTACGACTACTCGTTCCGCGCCCCGGGCACCCACACCAAGGAGGAGTCGCTGCGCAAGGCGTACGACGCGGGTGTGGTCTGCACCGACGAGATGGTGCTGCACCCCGACCCGTTCCCGGACCGCGAGTCGTGGTGCTGGGACCGGGTCGCCCGGACCGAGGCGAAGCTCGGCGAGATCGACAGGGCGCTGCCCACCGTCCTGCTCAGTCACTGGCCGCTGATCCGCCAGCCGACCGACGTGCTGTGGTACCCGGAGTTCGCGCAGTGGTGCGGCACCGAACGCACCGCCGACTGGCACGTACGCTTCCGGGCCACCGCGGCGGTCTACGGCCACCTGCACATCCCCCGCACGACGCACCACGACGGCGTGCGGTTCGAGGAGGTGTCCCTCGGCTATCCCCGCGAGTGGGGCCGGCGGGCCGGCCCTCCGGTGCTGCCCCGCCGCATCCTCGCCGGGCCGACATGATCCGGCGGTTGCTGCCGCCGACGGTGGTGACCGTCGACACCCGCGCCGACCGCGCCGACGAGACGGTCTTCCCGGGAGAGGCGGATCTGATCGCCAACGCCGTGGAGGTGCGGCGTCGGGAGTTCATCACCGCCCGCCGGTGCGCCCGGGAGGCGCTGCGGCAACTCGGTCACCC
>NZ_JBEXHP010000020.1:59877-79837 GCF_040607895.1 Micromonospora sp. NPDC005220 | reverse complement strand
TAGGCCGGAAATGTAAGCCCGGTAACGGGTTCAGTTGACCGGTACTAATAGGCCGAGGACTTGACTACTAAGCTGCTACGCGTCCACTGTGCAACTCTGAACAAGCGAACACCCGTGACGTGGTGCCGGGGTTGTTTGATATGTTCATAGAGTTACGGCGGTCATGGCGGAGGGGAAACGCCCGGTTACATTCCGAACCCGGAAGCTAAGCCCTCCAGCGCCGATGGTACTGCACTCGTGAGGGTGTGGGAGAGTAGGACGCCGCCGGACAATCTTCCAGTCGAGGGCCGCCCCATCCGGGTCGGCCCTCGACTGCGTAGCGCCATTGGTGGCGCAATCAGGAAGGATGTACCTGTGAGTTCAGGACCGCAGGGCGGAGACCGTCCCCGTCGTTACGAAGACCGTACTGACGGTGCGGGCGGACGCGACCGTGGCCCGCGCCGCGATGACCGAGACCGGCCCCCGTACCGGGGAGACCGCGACAGCGGCGGCGCCCGAGGCGGATACGCCGGCGGCCGCGACTCTGGCTCCCGTGGCGGCGACCGGGACAGCTCGCGCTCCAGCGCCCCCCGTGAGGGCGGCGACCGCCGCGAGGGTGGTTTCCGTGGCGGCGACCGGGACGCTTCGCGTTCCAGCGCCCCCCGCGAGGGTGGCTACCGTGGCGGCGACCGGGACGGTTCGCGCTCGGGTGGTCCGCGCGAGGGTGGTTTCCGATCCGGCGCTCCCCGCGAGGGTGGCTTCCGGGGCGGCGACCGCGACGGCTCGCGTTCCAGCGCTCCCCGCGAGGGTGGCTTCCGCGGTGGGGACCGCGAGGGTGGTTTCCGTGGCGGCGACCGCCGTGAGGGCGGCTTCCGGGGCGGTGACCGTGACGGTTCGCGCTCGGGTGCACCCCGTGAGGGTGGTTTCCGTGGTGGCGACCGGGACGGTTCGCGCTCCAGCGCTCCACGCGAGGGTGGTTTCCGTGGGGGTGACCGTCGTGAGGGCGGTTACCAGGGCGGCGACCGCACCCGCTCCGGCCCGCCGCGCGAGGGTGGCTTCCGCGGTGGTGACCGCGACGGTGGTTTCCGTGGCGGTGACCGCCGCGAGGGTGGCTTCCGCGGTGGTGACCGCGACGGTGGTTTCCGTGGTGGCGACCGCCGGGAGGGCGGTTTCCGCGGTGGTGACCGCGAGGGTGGTTTCCGTGGCGGTGACCGGGACGGTTCGCGCTCGGGCGCACCGCGTGAGGGTGGCTTCCGCGGTGGTGACCGCGACGGTGGTTTCCGTGGCGGTGACCGGGACGGTTCGCGCTCGGGCGCTCCCCGTGAGGGTGGCTTCCGCGGTGGTGACCGCGACGGTGGTTTCCGTGGGGGTGACCGTCGTGAGGGCGGTTACCAGGGCGGCGACCGCACCCGCTCCGGCCCGCCGCGTGAGGGTGGCTTCCGTGGCGGTGACCGCGACGGTGGTTTCCGGGGCGGCGACCGCCGCGAGGGTGGCTTCCGCGGCGGTGACCGGGACGGTTCGCGTTCCAGCGCCCCCCGCGAGGGCGGCTTCCGGGGCGGTGACCGGGACGGTTCGCGTTCCAGCGCCCCCCGCGAGGGCGGCTACCGTGGCGGCGACCGCCGTGAAGGTGGCTTCCGTGGCGGTGACCGGGACGGTTCGCGTTCCAGCGCTCCCCGTGAGGGCGGCTACCGGGGCGGCGACCGCGAGGGTGGCTACCGGGCCGACGAGCGGCCGCGTCGTGAGGGGGAGTTCCGTCGCGACGACCGCGCGGGTGGCTCCGAGTCGTTCGAGGGCGGGCGTAGCTCGGCCCCGGCGCTGCCGGACGACATTGTCGCGACCGACCTCGACAAGGACGTTCGCGCTGAGTTGCTCTCGCTGAACAAGCCGGTCGCCGAGACGGTGGCCCGGCACCTGGTCGCCACCGGGCAGCTGATCGACGAGAACCCGGCCGAGGCGTTGGCGCACGCGCTGGCCGCCCGTCGGCTCGCGTCGCGCATCTCCGCTGTCCGTGAGGCGGTCGGCCTGGCCGCGTACCACGCGGGGGAGTGGCAGTCGGCCATCGCCGAACTGCGCACGTACCACCGGATGAGCGGCCTGCAAAGCCACCTGGCCGTGCTCGCGGACTGCGAGCGGGCTCTCGGCCGGCCGGAGCGGGCCATTGACCTGTTCCGTGGCGCGGACCGGGAGAAGCTGGACCAGGCCGTGGCGATCGAACTGCTGATCGTCGCCGCCGGCGCACGGGGCGACCTCGGGCAGAAGGACGCCGCGGTTGCGATGCTCCAGGTCCCGGACCTCACCAGCGAGGCCACCGTGCCGTGGACGGCCCGGCTGCGGTACGCGTACGCCGACGCCCTGCTCGCGGTGGGTCGGCGCGAGGAGGCCCGGGAATGGTTCTCCCGCGCTGCTGACGTGGACACCGAGGGTGAGACCGACGCCGCCGAGCGGTTGCTCGAACTCGACGGCGTGGTCATTGAGGGTGACGACGAGGCCCCCGAGGAGATCGCCGCAGGTCCGGGCGCTCCCGGCGCGGTGCCGGCCCGACCCGACGCCGACCTGGCCGGCGACGAGAACGACGACGATGAAGACGAAGAAGACGAAGACGACGAAGACGACGAAGACGAAGACGACGAAGACGACGAAGACGACGAAGACGACGAGGACTTCGACGACGACGACGAGGAGGACGACGACGAGGAGGACGGCGACGAGGAGGACGGCGACGTCGGCCGTCCCAGCGACGACGAAGGCTTCGAGGACGAGGACCGTCACCCCACCGAGAGCGGCAACGCCGACACTGCCACCACTGGCGACAGCGGCGTAACGTCCGCCGACCCGGCGGACGGCGATGTGGCGACCGGTGACGCGGCGGACGGCGACCGGACCGGGCCGGCCCGGAACGACGAGTCGGGTTCGACGCAGCGGTGAGCGCGGGCGTGGGGGAGCGGCTGGTCGACGGGTACACCCTGGTCGTCTTCGACCTGGACGGCGTGATCTACCTGATCGACCGGCCGATCCCCGGCGCCGTCGAGACGGTGGCCCGGCTGCACGCCGAGGGACGGGCGGTGGCGTACGCCACCAACAACGCGTCCCGCCGGTCCAGCGAGGTCGCAAACCTGCTGACCGGGATGGGCGTGTCGGCCCGGCCGGAAGAGGTGCTCACCTCCGCCGCCGCCTCGGCCGAGTTGTTGCGTGACCGGCTGCCCGTCGGCGCGTCGGTGCTGGTGGTCGGCGCGGAGGCGTTGCGCGCGGAGCTGCGCGCGGTCGGTCTGAACCCGGTCACCCAGGCCGACGAGAAGCCGGCGGTGGTGGTGCAGGGGTACGGCCCGCAGGTCGGCTGGGCCGAGCTGGCCGAAGCGTCGATCGCGGTGCGGGCGGGCGCCATCTGGATCGCCACCAACACCGATCGGACCCTGCCCAGTGGGCGGGGACCACTGCCCGGCAACGGTTCACTGGTCGCCGTGTTGCGGACGGCGCTGGAGCGGGACCCCGACGTGGTGGTCGGCAAGCCGGAACCGGCGCTGTTCGAGACGGCCGCCAAGCGCAGTGGCGGTGGGCGGAGCCTGGTGGTGGGTGACCGGCTGGACACCGACATCGAGGGTGCCCGTCGGGCTGGGCTGGACAGCCTGCTCGTGCTCACTGGCGTGCATGGCGTACCGGATCTGCTGGCCGCCGAGCCGCAGCGCCGTCCCACGTACGTGGCGAAAGATCTGGCAGGGCTCTTCGACCCGGCTGCCGCCGTGCGGGTCCCGGGCCCGGCGGACGCCGGCGGCTGGTCGGTGACCGACCGGGACGGCACGCTGGAGCTGGCCGGGGCAGGTCGGCCGCTGGACGCCCTGGCCGCGCTCTGCGCGGTGGCCTGGTCGGCGCCGACGCCAACGCTGCCGAAGATCCGCCCGGTGGGCCCGGACGCGGCCCACGTGGTGGAGAGTTTCGGTCTGACCGCGACGGCGTGAGCCGGGGCATTCGTCAGAGCAGCTTGCGCAACTTGAGCAGGTCGAACGGGTTGGCCTTGATCGACACCCGGCCGGAGGCCACCGCGCTGGTGACGTCCAGGTCGCCACGGACCAGAGCGAGCAGGTCGTCGCTGGACGTGCTCAGCGCGATCTTGGCCTTGGGGTCGTCGCCATCTTCCAGCTCGACCAGCCGGCCGCCGGTGATCCGGCCGTGGAACGCGGTGCCCAGGTCGGTGATCCGGCAGGCCAGCGTGCGGTCCAGGTCGATCCGCTCGCGTACCGTCTCGGCGTTGCGATCCAACCGGGCGGCCAGCTCCTGCAATGCCTGCCGGCACTCGTCCACGCTGGCCACATCTCCCCCTCGCTGATCGCCACGCCGTCCTCGGCACCGTACCGCACGGGTCGGTCCGAGGTGCCCGGTAGCGTGACACCTGCACACCTCGCCCCGTGGAAGGACTCAGGCATGCAGGACGCGTGGCGCGCCTACCTCGAGCTGGCCATGGGCCTTGCGGAGGCGCCCCGGAAGAAGGCCCAGGACGTGGCACGTCGCCTCGTCGGCTCCGGTGGCGCGACCGCCGCCCAACTCCAGGCCCTCGGCGAGGAGTTGGTCACCACCGGCGCCGCCAACCGGGAGGCGCTGACCAAGCTGGTCCGCTTCGAGGTCGACCGGGCCCTCGGCGCGGTCGGTCTGGCCACCGCCGACGAGGTGGCCGAGCTGACCCGGCGGGTGCACGACCTGGAACGGCAGCTACGGGAGGCGCGATCCGCCGAGCTGGCTGGCGCGTCGACCGGTGCCCCCACCCCACAGCCCGACCCGACCGTCGCCGCGCGGCCCGGCACCGGTCTCGTGCCGTCCGACGCCCCCGCCGGTGCCCCGGTCTCCGCGCCGGTGGCGAAGAAGGCCGTCGCGAAGAAGGCCGTGGCGAAGAAGGCGATCGCCAAGAAGCCGCCGGCGACGATCAGCCGGACCGCCGACGAGGACGTCCCGACACCGGCCGTGATGCCCGCCAAGAAGGCGGTCCGCAAGCAGCAACCGGACGACGCCGAATGAGCCGGCCCGGTCCACCGGCCGGCGGGTCGTTCCCGGCCCGCCCCGGCCCGCCAACCCCCGGCTCGTTCCCGGCCCGGCCCGGTCCGCCGGTGGGTGTCCGCCCCGGGCCGCCGCCGGATCTCGGCGACGATGAGACGCGGCATCCGGCGGTGGACGCCGCCGTGCGGGCCATCGCCAACGCGGCGACGCTGGCTCCCGCCGACCAGATCGCCCAGTACGAGGCGGCCTACGAGACGCTGCGGGAAACCCTCGCCACCATCGACCAGACCTGAGCGGGACGACCAGGCCTGAGCAGACCGGAGAACCACCCATGGCACGTCGTAACCGGCTGGACGCCGAACTGGTCCGCCGCGGTCTGGCCCGCTCCCGTGAGCAGGCCGCCGCGTTGGTGGAGGCTGGCCGGGTCCAACTGCGGGGCGTGGTCGCCCGCAAGGCGGCCGCCATGGTCGACCCCGCCGACCCGCTCCTGGTGACCGGTGCGGACCCGGCCGAGGAGTACGTCTCCCGGGGCGGGCACAAGCTCGCCGGCGCGCTGGCCGCGTTCGCCCCCGGCGGGCTGCGCGTCGCCGGGCGGCGTTGCCTGGACGCGGGAGCGTCGACCGGTGGGTTCACCGACGTGCTGCTGCGCGCCGGCGCGGCCGAGGTGGTGGCCGTGGACGTCGGCTACGGGCAGCTCGCCTGGCCGCTGCGCACGAACGAGCGGGTCCGGGTTCTGGAGCGCACCAACGTCCGTACCCTCGATGCCGACGCGATCGGCGGCCAGGTCGACCTCACGGTGGCCGACCTGTCGTTCATCTCGCTGCGGTTGGTGCTGCCGGCGCTGGCCGGCTGCACCCGCGACGACGGTGACCTGGCGTTGATGGTCAAGCCGCAGTTCGAGGTCGGCAAGGACCGGGTCGGCGCCGGCGGTGTGGTCCGCGACCCGGAGTTGCGCGCCGAAGCGGTGCTGGACGTGGCCGCGACGGCAGCCCGGCTCGGCCTCGGGCTGGCCGACGTGGCGGCCAGCCCGCTGCCCGGGCCGAGCGGCAACGTGGAGTTCTTCGTATGGTTGCGCCGGGGCGCACCAGCGGCCGACCCGCAGCGGGTGCGGGCCGTGGTGGCGGCCGGGCCGGACGGCTCGACGACGACCGGCGACGTGCCGGACGCGGCGGCGGAGGAGGTCGCAGGGTGAACTTACGCAGCGAGAGCGCCGCAACGGGCCGCGGGGTGACACGCGGCCGCGCCGGGACGACGACGCCGGTGGCGCGGCGTCGCCGGCGTGGGCGGGCGGCCCGATGAGCCGGACCGCACTGCTGGTGACCCACACCGGCCGTCGGCGCAGCACGGAACACGCCCGGTCGGTCGCCGCCGACCTGATCGACGCGGGTTTCGAGGTACGGGTGGTCGCCGACGAGGCCGACGACCTCGACCTGCCCGGCGTGGTGCCGGTCGCCGGTCCGCAGGCCGCCGAGGGCGCCGAGATCGTCTTCGCGCTCGGTGGGGACGGCACCTTCCTGCGCGCCGCCGAGCTGGCCCGGCCGGCGAAGGCACCGCTGCTGGGCATCAACCTCGGCAAGGTGGGCTTCCTGGCGGAGGCCGAGATCGACGACCTGGACACGGCGGTCCGGGACGTCGTCGGCCGCAACTACACGGTCGACGAGCGGCTCACCCTGGACGTCACGGCCGAGTTCGACGGTGGGCCGACCATCGAGTCCTGGGCGCTCAACGAGATCAGCATCGAAAAGGGCGAGCGGGCCCAGATGCTCGAGCTGCTCGTCGACGTGGACGGACGGCCACTGTCCCGCTACGGCTGTGACGGTGTCGTCTGCGCCACCCCTACCGGCTCCACCGCGTACGCGTTCTCCGGTGGCGGCCCGGTGGTCTGGCCGGAGGTGGAGGCGCTGCTGTTGGTGCCGATCAGCGCGCATGCGTTGTTCAGCCGCCCGCTGGTCACGGCCCCGACGTCCACCTTCGTGATCACCGTCGACCCGTTCACCACCCTCGCCGTGCTCTCCTGCGACGGTCGGCGGGTCTACGACCTGCCGCCCGGCGCACGGGTGACGGTGCGCCGGGGTGCTCTGCCGGTACGCATCGTGCGGCTGCGCCCCCGCCCGTTCACCGACCGGCTGGTGGCCAAGTTCGGCCTCCCCGTGCACGGTTGGCGCGGCAGCCGCCGGTGACCGGGGCACACACGCTCGGTGGAGATGAGTTGTCCACCTGACGACATGTCGCCGCTGCGGCGGCGGCCGACTAGTGACCGGGTGACCTGCTCCGTCGCAGACTCCGATCGGCCCCCATCTACGGATGGCGGGCCTGGAGGAGTAGAGGAGCGCATCGCATGCACTGGTCCCCACGCTGGCTGGCTGTCGGCGCGGTCGGCGCGTTGGTGGTCGGCGTCGCCGCACCGGCGTCCGCCGACCCGCCCGCCCGGCCCACCGGCCCGACATCGGGCACGCCCGCTCAGCAGGCCGCACCCGTTCGCATCACTCTGATCACCGGCGACCAGGTCGACCTGGTGCAGGCGGCACCCGGTCGGGTCGCCGCCACCGTCCGCCCTGGTCAGGGGCGGAACCGGATCACCTTCCAGACCGTCGAGGCCGACGGCGGGTTGCGGGTGCTGCCCAGCGACGTCATGCCGTACCTCTCCGCGGGGGTGCTCGACCCCGACCTGTTCGATGTGCAGGAGTTGGCGGCCGACGGGTACGGCGACGCCGCGCAGAGCGTGTTGCCGCTGATCGTCCGCTACCAGGAGCCGGCCGCCGGACGGGTCCGGCCGCTGGCCGGTGCCACCGACGCGCGTCCCCTGCAGAGCATCAACGGCGCCGCGCTGCGGGTCGGCAAGGGTGACCTCGGTGGACTGTGGACGTCGTTGCGCGGTGCGCCGGGGCAGCGGGTCGCCGCCGGTGCGCCGGCCCGGCTCGGCGCCGGTGTCGCGCGGATCTGGCTGGACGGGAAGGTCCGACCGACGCTGGAGTTCAGCGTGCCGCAGATCGGCGCGCCGGCGGCCTGGGCGGCCGGCCGGGACGGCACCGGCGTGAAGGTGGCGGTGCTCGACACCGGCGTCGACGCCACCCACCCCGACCTGGCCGGTCGGATCGCCGAGGCGCAGGACTTCTCCGGCAGCGGCAGTGCCCGTGACGGGCACGGCCACGGCACCCACGTGGCCTCCACCATCGCCGGCAGCGGGGCCGCGTCCGACGGGAGACGCAAGGGCGTCGCCCCGGGTGCGCGGTTGCTGGTCGGCAAGGTGCTCGACGACGCTGGCTCCGGCTACAGCTCGTCCATCATCGCGGGCATGGAGTGGGCCGCCCACTCCGGCGCGAAGGTGGTCAGCATGAGCCTCGGTGGCGACCCGACCGACGGCACCGATCCGATGAGCCAGGCGGTGAACGACCTGACCGCCGAGACCGGTGCGTTGTTCGTGGTCGCCGCCGGCAACTCGGGTGCGGCGCGGACCGTCGGCGCGCCCGGCGCTGCCGCGGCGGCGCTGACCGTGGGCGCGGTGGACCGCGCCGACAACCTGGCGGAGTTCTCCAGCCGGGGTCCGCGCCTCGGCGACAACGGCCTCAAGCCAGAGATCACCGCGCCGGGCGTCGGCATCGTCGCCGCGCGGGCCGCCGGCACCGCCATGGGTACGCCGGTGGACGACGCGTACACGACCGCGTCCGGCACCTCGATGGCCACCCCGCACGTGGCCGGAGCGGCGGCGATCCTCGCCCAGGAACACCCCGACTGGACCGCCGTGAAGCTCAAGGACGCCCTGGTCAGCACCACCAAGGCGAACCCGGCGTTGACCGTCTTCGAGCAGGGCGCCGGTCGGGTCGACGTGGCCCGCGCGCTCGGCCAGCGGGTGTACTCCTCCGCCACCGCCGACTTCGGTCGGCTCAGCACCGGTGGCGCGACGGCCGAGCGGACCGTCACGTACACCAACGGCGGCACCGCCGCGCGGACCCTGCGGTTGGCCCTGGAGCTGCGCAACCTGGACACCCGTGCGGCGGAGACCGACGGGGTCGCGGTCGGCGGCGCCGAGGTGACAGTGCCGGCCGGCGGCAGCGTCGCCGTGCCGCTGCGGGCGGACCCGGCGAAGCTGGACCGGGGTGTGCACAGCGGGTGGCTGGTCGCCACCGGCGCGGACGGTGTCGCGGTGCGCACCGCGGTCGCGCTCACCCTCAGCGGTCCGCTGCACACCGTGACCGTGAAGGCGCTGGACATGAAGGGTCAGCCGGGTCTCGCGCCGGTGCTCACCCTCTTCGGTGAGCAGCCCGAATCCGACTGGCTCGGCTGGGTCGGCGGCGAGGTGCAACTCCAGGTCGAGGAGGGCCCCTACCTGGTCGAGGCGTTGATTGAGCACGGCGCGCCGCTGGACGAGCAGATCACCCTGGTCACCGACCCGGAGCTGCTGGTCGACAGGGACCTCACAGTGGTGCTCGACCCGCGCAAGGGCACCCCGGTGCGGATCGAGACGCCGAAGCCGTCCGAGCAGCGCTCGACGATCAGCTTCTACGAGCACCGGGTCTTCGGCAACGGCCGGCAGGTCGACCACGGCGTGATGACCTACAGCACCGTCCAGCAGGTCAACGTCACCCCGACCCGGCCGGTGCGCCAGGGCGAGTTCGAGTTCGCGTCGCGCTGGCAGTTGGTCGCGCCGATGGTGGACGCGACGATCAGCGGGGTGTCCGGTCCGCTGGACATCAACCTGATGGGCTACTCGCCGGCAACGGCCGACCGGCGCAGACTGCCGCTGGTCTGGGCCGGCACCGGCACCCCCGCCGAGCTGACCCGGGTACGCGGCGCCGCGGCGCTGCTCACCACCAGCCCGGACGCCTCGGGGGAGGAGCAGATCGCGGCGGCGGCCGCCGCCGGTGCCAAGGTGGCGCTCATCGTCCGACCGGCTGACCAGAGCGCCTGGACGTCCTGGACCCCGTTGGGCGACCGGCTGCCCATCCCGGCGATGGCGGTGGCGTACGACGACGGGCAGAAGGTCATCGCGGCGGTCCGGAAGCGCCGCACGACACTGGACCTGACGTTGACCGTGCAGAGCCCGTACCTGTACGACGTGTGGCAGGTCTCAAAGGGGCGGGTCCCGGATCGGATCGTCCACCAGGTCACCGAGCGGAACACCGCCGAGGTGACCAGCCACTACGGCAACGTCGGCGGGGAATGGGCCAGCGAACAGCGGTTCGGGTGGCGTCCGTGGCAGCAGACCGCCTGGAACGACAACCAGCGGCTGGTCCGGGCCGGCACCACCCGCAAGGAGTTCGTCAGCGCCGGTGACAACTGGTGGCAGCAACGGGTGCTGCACAAGCTGATGTTCTCGCAGTGGGGGCAGTTGACCGGTGGCCTGACCCAGCAACCGCGGCGTTACGCCGCCGACGACCGGGTGACCGAGACCTGGCACGCGCCGGTGATCCGTCCGGCCGTCCCGGCCAGCGGCGTACCGGTGCCCACCCGCACCGGTGACAACCTGGCGCTGCGGGTGCCCGAGTTCGTCGACGCGCAGGGCCACTACAGCGTGGCCGGCGACGGCGAGGAGTCGGACACCGTCGCGGCGCGGGTCAGCCGCAACGGGCAGCAGATCGCGGACCTCTCCGACGGTTGGGCGCCGGTGCCCACGACCGCCGGTGCGGCCCGCTACCGACTGGACGTGACCACCCAGCGGTCCTCGGCCGAGTGGCGCTACGGCACCCGGACCGACACGGCCTGGGAGTTCACCTCGGCCCGACCGGCGGGTGACGCCGCCACGCCGTTGTCGCTGCTCCAGGTGGACTACCGGGTGCCGGCCGACCTGCTCGGCACGGTACCCGGCAACCGGCCGCACCAGCTGGGGCTGACCCTGCGGCAGCCGGTCGGGGTGACTGCGTCGACCGGTACCAGTGTCCGGGTGCAGGTCTCCTTCGACGGGGGCGTCACCTGGCGTAACGCGCGGACCGTGGGGTCGGGTACCCGGTACACCGCTACCGTGCCGGCGGGGCGCGGAACGGTGTCGCTGCGGGTGCACGCCGCCGACCGGGCCGGGAACACCGTCGACCAGACGGTGCTGAAGGCGTACGGGCTGCGCTGATCGGGGAGGGCGGGGCGGCCCGGCCGTCCCGCCCGCTCGGTCAAGGGTCCGCCGTCGGTCGACGGCGGGCCCGCTCGGCGTCAGAGCCAGCCGCGTCGGGCGACCTGGAACGCCAACCCGGGCCGGGTGTCCACGCCGGCGGCGGCCATCAGGTCGGCGATCCGCCGTTGCACGGTCCGCCGGCTCACCCCGAGCTGAGAGGCGATGGACTTGTCCGGTACGCCCGCCACGAACAGCGACAACAGCCGCGCCTCGTCGGCGTCGGGCTGGTAACCGTCGCCCGGATGGTCAGCGGGCTCCGGCCGTCGAGCCTCTGCCGCCGTGACGGTGAGGGGGTCGTCGAGCCGCAGCCGGGTGGCCACCCGCCAGTGGCTCTCGAAGAGGGCGAGCAGCGCGTCGAGCAGTTGACTGCGGCCGATCACGGCGGCGCTCGGTTCGCCGCCGTCGCGGTCCGGCACCAGCGGACAGATGGCCGTGCGGGCGTCCACGATGGCCAGTCGGACCGGCAGCCGGTCCAGGACGCGGGCCTGTTCCCCGGCGGCGACCCCCTTGGCCAGGTCGGCCAACGCGCCGGGCTCCAGCAGCAGGTCACGCTCGTAGATGGCCCGGTAGCTCACCCCGCGGGCCAGCGCGTCGAACTCCTCGACATTCTCCGGGCCGGCCATGGCGAGGGGATTGGCCCGGCAGAACCAGAGCACCTCGGTACGCGCCGAGTTCTGCAGGTCACGCAGCCGGTCCCGAAGAACCCGGGCGCCGGTGATCACCTCCACCAGGTGGTCGACGTGGTGTCGGCGCAGCCCGGAGCGGTACTCCTCGGCCAGCTGGGTGACCAGTCGGCGGGCCGCCTCCAGGTCCTCCTGGCGACGCAGCAGCGTCCCGCCGAGGGCGACGTCCGGGGCGGTCGGGCGCAGCGGGGCGTCCGGGTCGTTGTCGGTGGGCTGCACGAGGCCCTTGCCGCGCAGCGCCTCGACCTGCGCGACGACCTGCTCACGGGGCCGGTGCAGGCGACGGACCAACTCGTCGATGCGGGCCGTGGTGAGCTGGAGCAGGCAGCGGTAGAGCTCCTCCTCCGCCGGGGTCAGGCCGATCACATCCAACACGGGGCAGAACTGTACGTCGGCCCGGTACCGGCCGTACCCGGGCCCGTCGGCTGGTCAAGTGTCGGGCCTCGCGTCTACTGTCGGTGGCTGTGCTGGAAGAGCTGCGCATCACCGGGCTGGGCGTCATCGAAGACACCACGCTGCCGTTGACCGGCGGCATGAACGTCATCACCGGCGAGACCGGTGCGGGCAAGACGATGGTGGTCACCGGCCTCGGCCTGCTCTTCGGCGGCCGGGCCGACGCCGGGCGGGTCCGCGCCCAACCCGGTCGGGCGGTGGTGGAGGGGCGGCTGCGGCTGCACGGACGGGTCGCCGACTCCGTGCACGCGCGGATCACCGAGGCCGGCGGCGAACCCGACGAGGACGGCTCGGTGCTGCTGAGCCGCACGGTGACGGTGGAGGGGCGCTCGCGCGCCCACGTCGGCGGCCGGAGCATGCCGGTGTCGATGCTCGGTGAGGTCGGCGAGCAGGCGGTGGCCGTGCACGGCCAGTCCGACCAGCTGCGGCTGCTGCGCCCGGCCGAGCAGCGGGCCGCACTGGACCGGTTCGCCGGCCCCGCCCACGAGAAGCTGCTCGACGCGCTGCGCGAGGCGTACACGGGGTGGCGTCGGGTGGTCGACGACCTGGCCGACCGGCGGCGCAACGCCCGCGAGCGCAACCAGGAGGCCGACCTGCTGCGGCTGGGCCTCGACGAGATCACCCGGGTCGATCCGCAGCCCGGTGAGGACGACGAGCTGAAGACCGAGGCGCAGCGACTGGAGCACGCCGAGGGCCTGCGGACGGCCGCGCAGATCGCCCAGCAGTGCGTGGCCGGTGGCGTGGAGGTTGCCGACGAGACTCCGGACGCGGCGGCGCTGCTCGGCACCGCCCGGCGGACCCTGGAGGCGCAGTCCGGCACCGATCCGGCGCTCGGTGAACTGGCGGCCCGCCTGGAGGAGGCGGCCACGCTGGTCACCGACGTGTCCGCGGAGCTGTCGACGTACCTGGCGGCGCTGGACGCGGATCCGGCCCGGTTGCAGCACGTCTACGAGCGGCGGGCGGCGCTGCGCGCGTTGACCCGTAAGTACGCCGACGACGTCGACGGGGTGATCGCCTGGGCCGATCGGGCGCGCACCCGACTGTCCGACCTGGACATGTCCGACGACGTGCTCGACGAGTTGGAGCGGGAGGGTCAGCGGCTCGCCGTCGAGGTGGCCGACCTCGCCGGCCGGGTGTCCGCTTCCCGGCAGGAGGCGGCGGTCCGCTTCGCCGACCAGGTCACCGTCGAGTTGGCCGGTCTGGCCATGCCGCACGCGCGGATCGAGGTGGCGGTGCTGCCCCGCCCGGCCGGGCGGGCCGAGCCGACGCTCTCGGTCAACGGCGTCGAGGTGGGCGTCACCCCGGACGGTGGTGACGAGGTGGAGCTGCGGTTGCTGGCCCACCCGGGCGCGCCCTCGCTGCCGTTGCAGCGCGGCGCCTCCGGCGGTGAGCTGTCCCGGGTGATGCTCGCCATCGAGGTGGTGTTCGCCGGCTCTGGCGGCCCGCCGACGTTGGTCTTCGACGAGGTCGACGCGGGGGTCGGCGGGCAGGCGGCGGTGGAGATCGGCCGCCGGCTGGCCCGGTTGGCCCGCAGCCACCAGGTGCTGGTCGTCACGCACCTGCCGCAGGTGGCCGCGTTCGCCGACCGGCACCTGGTGGTGGCGAAGGACACCGGCGGCGCGGTGACGACAAGCGGGGTACGCGTGGTGGAGGACACCGAGCGGGCCCGGGAGTTGGCGCGCATGCTGGCCGGTTTGCCCGATTCAGACCTGGGTATCGCCCACGCCGAGGAGCTGCTGGCGGTGGCCGCCAAGGAAAGGCGGTTGTGACCCCGCGTATTGTGAGCGCAAGCACACCGGCTTGTGCCGGTGTGTGCTTCCCTGGGTAGGCGGCCCTGCTCAGGCATGTCGCGACAGAAAAGCCTGCCTCACATGCCAGGATGGTCACGATGCGTCTACCCACGTTGCGCCGGAACCGAAACTCCGAACCGGGCAGAGTCCTCGGCACCGCGCGCCTTGATCGCCGGACGAAACGGCTGGTCGGTCGGCTGCGCCCCGGTGACATCGCGGTCATCGACCACGTCGACCTGGACCGGGTGGCGGCCGACTCGCTCGTCGCTGTCGGTGTCGCGGCGGTGCTCAACGCCAAGCCCTCGGTCTCCGGCCGTTACCCGAACCTCGGCCCGGAGGTGCTGATCGCCGCCGGCATTCCGCTCCTGGACGACCTGGGGGAGGGCGTTTTCGAGCGGATCCGCGAGGGCGACCAGGTGCGCATCGAGGGCAACACGGTCTTCGCCGGTGACGAACCGGTGGCGCACGGCAGCCTTCAGGACGCCGAATCGGTCGGCAAGGCGATGGCCGACGCCCGGGAGGGCCTGTCGGTGCAGTTGGAGGCGTTCGCCGCCAACACGATGGACTACCTGCGTCAGGAACGTGACCTGCTGCTCGACGGTGTCGGGGTGCCGGACATCGAGACCCAGATGCAGGGTCGGCACTGCCTGATCGTGGTGCGTGGTTACGACTACAAGGCCGACCTGGACGTGCTGCGCCCGTACATCCGGGAGTTCAAGCCGGTGCTCATCGGCGTCGACGGCGGCGCGGACGCGCTGGTCGAGGCCGGCTACACCCCCGACATGATCATCGGCGACATGGATTCGGTCACCGACGACGTGCTGCGCTGCGGCGCCGAGGTGATCGTGCACGCGTACCCGGACGGGCGGGCGCCCGGCCTGCCCCGGGTCAACGGCCTCGGTGTGCCGGCGATCACCTTCCCGGCCGCGGCGACCAGTGAGGATCTGGCCATGCTGCTCGCCGACGAGAAGGGCGCTTCGCTGCTGGTCGCGGTCGGCACCCACGCCACCCTGGTCGAGTTCCTCGACAAGGGTCGCGGCGGGATGGCCTCGACGTTCCTGACCCGGCTGAAGGTCGGCGGCAAGCTTGTCGACGCCAAGGGGGTGAGCCGGCTCTACCGGCAGAGCATCTCCGGCTCGTCGCTGCTGCTGCTGGTGCTGTCGGCGATCGCGGCGATGGCGTCCGCGGTGGCCGTGTCGACCGTCGGGAAGGCGTACCTGGGTGTGGTCGCCGAGTGGTGGGACAATTTCGTGTTCCAGCTGTACCGGCTCTTCTAGTTCCCGACCGATCAAGAGGCTGCAAGCGTGATCAACTTCCGCTACCACGTGGTGTCCCTCACCGCGGTGTTCCTGGCTCTGGCGATCGGCCTGGTGGTCGGCACAGCCGCCCTCAACGGCCCGGTCGCCGACTCCCTCGAGGGGCAGGTCACCGGGCTGCGTAAGGACAACCAGTACTGGCGCCAACAGGTCAACAACATGGAGAAGCAGGTCCGGCTGGAGGAGGAGTTCGCCGAGGAGATGTCCCAGGTCGTCCTCCCGACCACCCTGACCGGGCGTCGCGTGCTGCTGGTCACCCTGCCCAACGGGCGCGCCCACACCGAGGGCGTGCTCAAGAAGCTCCAGCAGGCCGGGGCCACCATCACCGGCCGGGTCGACCTCCAGGACAAGTTCATCAACCCGGACAACAACTCCAACCTGCTGGAGTTGGCCGTCACCGCCGCCCGGCCCACCGCGCAGACCACCGGCCTCCCGGGCAACGGGCACGGTGTGGAGACCTCCAGCGCGCTGCTGGCCAGTGTGCTGCTGGACCGGACGCCCGGCACCACGCCGGTCAGCGACGCCGACCGGCGGGCTGTGCTCGCCGCCTACAACAACGCCGGCTACCTGACCACCGACAACAACAAGGTCACCGGCTCGGCGGAGGCGGTCGTCGTGGTCAGCGGCCAGCCGTACATCGACAAGGACTCCGACAAGCGGGACGAGTCGGTCGTCAAGATCGCCGAGCAGTTCGACCGGACCGGTTCGATAGTGGTGGCCGGCAACGGCTCCGCCGGCGGCAACCTGGTGTCCGTGGTGCGCGGTGACCCGGTGCTCGCCCAGACCATCTCGACGGTCGACAACGCCAACACCGTGCAGGGTCAACTGGTCACCGCCCTCGCCCTGGTGCAGCAGCTCACCGAGAAGAAGGCCGGGCAGTACGGCGTCGGCGACAATGCCACGTCCCTGCTGCCTAGACTGCCCCAGTGAGCGAACGACGTACCCCCGTGTCCGTAACCGCCGAGGCGGCGCGTGAGCGACCGAGCCTGAGGGGCCGCAGCGAGGTGCCGGCGTGAGCGCGCTGGGCCGGCTGTTGATCGCCGGCGCGGGTGCCGCGGCGGCCCGCTACGCGCTGCGTGAGGCGCGTACCTCGCCGGCCGGGCCCGCGTTGGAGCGCACCAACTTCCGGGGCCGCACGGTGAGCCTCGCCGCCGGGCCGGCGCTCGCCGCCGGTGCGGCCGCCGCCGGCGCGTTCGGTGCCACCGGCGGTGCCGCCGGCGGGGCCGCACTGGTCGCCGGGCTCGGCGCGGGCGGCGTCGGGCTGTACGACGACGTGGTCGGCGCGCGACCGGAGCAGAAGACGGCCAAGGGTTTCGCCGGGCACCTCGCCGCGCTGCGCGAGGGGCGGGTCACCGCGGGTCTGGTCAAGGTCGTCGGGGTGGGTGCCGCCGGGCTGGGCGCCGCCGCGCTGCTCGCCGCCGACCCCCGGGTCGCCGCGCACCCGCGCCGGCAGCGGCATCGGGCGTTCGGCCGGGGTGTCGACGTGCTGCTCGGCGCGGGTGTGATCGCCGGCACGGCCAACCTGCTCAACCTGCTCGACCTGCGACCGGGCCGGGCGATCAAGTCCGGGCTGCTGCTCGCCGCGCCGCTGGCCGGTGGCCCGCAGGGCGGGATCGCCGCGGGCGCGGCCGGCGCCGCCGCCGGCCTGCTCCGCGACGACCTGGCCGAGGACGTGATGCTCGGCGACAGCGGCGCGAACGCGCTCGGAGCGCTGCTCGGCGTCGCGCTCGCCGCCCGCACCGGCCCGCTCGGCCGGGCCGGTCTGCTCGCCGTCCTCGCCGGGCTCACCGCCGCCAGCGAGAAGGTCAGCTTCACGGCGGTGATCCAGCGGACCCCGGGGCTGCGCGAGCTGGACGCACTGGGCCGACGCGCCGACTGACGTGAACCGACCGGCACCCCTCGCCGGCGCCGGCCGGCTGGCCGGGGCAGCCGCGCTCATCGCCGTCCTCACCGTGGCCAGCCGACTGGCCGGCTTCGGTCGCACCGCCGTGTTCACCTGGGTGGTCGAGCAGAGCGACCTCGGCGGCATGTACGTCATCGCCAACACGGTGCCGAACATCGTCTTCGAGATCGTCGCGGGCGGGGCGTTGGCCAGCCTGGTCGTGCCGCTGCTGGCCGGGGCGGTCGCGGCGGAGGACCGGCGGGCGGTGGCGGCGACCACCGGCGCCCTGCTCACCTGGACGGTGAGCCTGCTGGTTCCCCTCGCCGTGCTCGTCGCCCTGTTCGCCGACCCGATCATCTCGCTGATCAGCGAGGGACGATCGGCGGCGGAACTCGCCGCCGGCGCCCGGATGCTGCGCGTGTTCGCCCCGCAGTTGCCGCTGTACGGGATCGGCATCGTGCTCACCGGCGTTCTCCAGGCACACCGACGCTTCGCCTGGCCGGTCATCGCGCCGCTGCTGTCCAGTCTCACCGTGGTCGTCGTCTACGTGGCCTTCGGCGCCGCCCAGGGGCGGGGCGTGTCCATCGCCCAGGTCGGCCGTAGCGGGGAACTGCTCCTCTCCGGTGGCACCACAGTGGGTGTGGTCGTGCTGTCGCTCTCGCTGTTGATCCCGCTGCGGCGGCTGCGGCTACGGCCCCGGTTCGGGTACGCCTTCACCGCCGACGCGCGGGCCCGGATCGGCGGGCTCGCCACGGCCGGCGCGGTGACGGTGGCCGCGCAGCAGGTGGCGCTCCTGGTGGTCCTGAACCGGGTTTCCGGCGGCCCCACCGGCTCCCCGCAGGTGTTCAACCTGGCCCAGGCGATCTACCTGCTGCCGTGGGCGGTGCTCGCTGTGCCGCTGGCCGTGGCGTCCTACCCCACCCTGGCCACCGCCAGCGCCGCCGGTGACGAGGACGGTTACCGACGGACCCTCTCCGGCGCGGTGCGTGGCGTGCTGCTCTTCAGCTGCCTGGGCGCCGCCGCGTTGATCGGTACCGCGCGGCCGATCGCCGCCCTCTTCTACCCGGACAATCCGGGGTCCACCGCCGCGGCCATCATCGGGTTCGCGCCGGGTCTGCTCGGCTACGGCTTGTTCGCGATCCTGTCCCGCGCGCTGTACGCGCGCGGCGACACCCGGTCGGCGACGCTGGCGATCACCCTGGGCTGGCTGGTCGTTCCGGCCGTGGCGGTGCCGTTGACGGCGCTGCTCCCCACCGCCGACCGGGTCCTCGCGGTGACGTCCGCGAACTCGGTGGGGATGCTGGTCCTCGGCGCGGCGCTGCTCCTCGCGGTGCTGCGCGGCGCCGGCCGTTCCGCCCTCGCGGGCGCGGCACGGGCCGGGGCGGCCGGTGGCCTGGCGGGTGTGCTCGCCGGGCTCGCCGGGCTGGGCCTCACCCGATGGCTGGACCAGTCGGACGGCGGCACCCCGACGATCGCGGCGGCGTTCGGTCAGGGCATGCTGTCCGGGGTTCTGGTTGGGGTGGTGTTCCTCGCCGTGGTCTGGCTCGTCGACCGGCGGGACGTTCAACCGCTGCTCGCCGGGGTGCTGCGGCGTCTGGGCCGGCGGGGGCCGTCCGACGGTACGTCGACACCGGACGCGGGCTCCGCGGAGCGGGGCGACGGGAAGGAGACGGCGACGCGATGACTGAGCCAGCTCTGCCGACCGGCTGGTCGGGCACTGTCGCGTTGGTGCTCGCGTCCAGCACCGGTGGCGTCGGCCAGCACGTCCGTTCGGTGGCCCGTGGCCTCGTCGCCGGCGGCGCCTCCGTGCTGGTCTGCGGGCCCGCCGCCACCCAGGAGCAGTTCGACTTCGTCGGTGTCGGTGCGCGGTTCGCGCCGGTGGAGATCCCGGCCAGCCCGACGCCGGCCGACGCGCGGGCGGTGCTCGCACTGCGTCGGGTGCTCGGCGCGGCCAGGGTCGACGTGGTGCACGCGCACGGCCTGCGGGCCGGGTTGGTCGCCGTGCTGGCCCGGCCGACCGCCCCGCTGATCGTGACCTGGCACAACGCGGTGCTCGCCGGGGGCCTGCGGGGCGGGGTGTCCCGGCTCGTCGAACGGGTGGTGGCCCGGGGCGTCCGGGTGGCGCTCGGCGCTTCCGCGGACCTGGTGCGACGGGCCGCCGAGGTAGGTGCCGCCGACGCCCGACTCGCCCCGGTCGCCGCGCCGACGCTGCCCGCGCCGGGTCGACGCCCGGCGGCGGTCCGCGCCGAGTTCGGCGTCCGCCCGGACCAGCCGTTGATCGTCTCGGTCGGTCGGTTGCACCCGCAGAAGCGCTACGACGTGCTGATCGACGCGGCGGCTCGCTGGCGTACGCGTACCCCGCCGCCGGTCGTGGTGATCGCGGGCAGCGGGCCGGCCTACCTGCCGCTCGCCGCGCGGACGTCGGCGGCCCGTGCGCCGGTGACCCTGCTGGGGCACCGCACCGACGTGGCCGACCTGCTCGCCGGCGCCGACCTGGCGGTGGTGACCAGCGCCTGGGAGGCCCGGCAGCTCTTCGCCCAGGAGGCGCTGCGGGCCGGTGTGCCGCTGGTGGCCACCGCGGTCGGTGGGCTCCCGGACCTGGTCGGCGACGCCGCCACGCTGGTCCCCGCCGGCGACGTGGACGCTGTCGACGCGGCCGTACGCGCGTTGCTGGACGACCCGGCGGCGCGGGCGGAGTTGGGCCGGCGCGGCGCCGAACGGGCGGCGACGTGGCCGACCGAGGAGGACACCGTCGCCGCGCTCGCCGCTGT